>NZ_RZST01000007.1:0-40425 GCF_003997575.1 Mesorhizobium sp. M1A.F.Ca.IN.022.07.1.1 | reverse complement strand
ATCTGATGATCGCCTTCGGCGGCGCCGCGCGGAACGATGCACCGGTCGATGCCGAGCTTTTCGCACAGTCTCGCCGCGTGAAGCGGGGCGGCGCCGCCGAAGGCGATCATCAGATTGTCGGATATGTTCTTGCCGTTCTCGACCGCATGGACGCGGGCAGCATTGGCCATGTTCTCGTCCACTACCTCGCAGATGCCGAAGGCCGTCGACATGGCATCGAGCGACAGCCGCTCGCCGACATCGCGCAGAATCGCCTGCTCGGACGCAGTGCTGTCCAGCTTGATCGCCCCGCCGGCGAAATTGTCGGGGTCGAGCTTGCCGAGCACGAGATCGGCATCCGTGATCGCCGGACGGTTGCCGCCGCGCCCGTAGCAGGCCGGCCCCGGCTCCGAGCCGGCACTCTCCGGCCCGGTCTGGATACGGCCCATGGCGTCGACCCAGGCGATGGAACCGCCGCCGGCGCCGATCTCGATCATCTCGATAACCGGGATGGAGATCGGCATGCCCGAGCCCTTCGAGAAGCGGTAGGTGCGCGCCACTTCGAAGGTTCTCGCCGTGCGCGGCGCATAGTCCTCGATCAGGCAGATTTTGGCGGTGGTTCCGCCCATGTCGTAGGAGACGACCTTCTCAAGACCAAAGCGCTTGGCGATGTCTGCGGCGAAGATCGCGCCGCCCGCCGGGCCGGATTCGACCAGCCGGACCGGAAATTCCGAAGCGGTCTCCACCGAGATCAGGCCGCCGCCGGAATGGATCATGAAGACGGGGCAATCGGCGCCCATGTCCTTCAGGCGCGTCTGCAGGCGGGCGAGATAGTCGGCCATCTGCGGCCGCACATAGGCGTTGGCGCAGACCGTGTTGAAGCGTTCGAACTCACGCATCTGCGGCGAGACTTCGGCGCTGATCGAGATCGGGATGCCGAGTTTTCTGGCGAGGATCTCGCGCGCCCGGCGCTCGTGGTCGGGGTTGGCATAGGCATGGATGAAGCCGATCGCCACCGAGCCGAAACCACCCGCCGCAATGCGGTCGGCGATGTCTTCCAGAGCGGCTTCGTCGAGTGGCTGCAGCTCCTGGCCTTCCGCGCCGATGCGGCCCTTGACGGTGAAGCGATCCTCGCGCGGGATCAGCGGCGTCGGCAGTTGCAGGTTCAGATCATACTGCTCGAAGCGGTTTTCCGTTCGCATCTCGATCACGTCGCGGAACCCTTCCGTCGTGACCAGCGCGGTCTTCGCGCCACGGCGCTCAATCAGCGCGTTGGTGGCGAGTGTCGTGCCGTGGATGATGATGCCGATCTCGGACGGCGAAATTCCTGCGTCGCGAATGACGATGGCGATGCCGTCGAGGATCGCCTGCTCGGGAGCCGCATAGTTGGTCAGCACCTTGGTCGAAAACATCGTCCCTCGGACATCAAGGGCGATGTCGGTGAAGGTGCCGCCGATGTCCGCGCCGAGACGGATGTCGTCAGTTCTGGAGGTCATGACTTGGCCTTCTGGGAAGCGAGCGCGGCGTCGCGCATCTGAGAGAGGGTCTGCCGGGGCGTTATCGCTTCGGGCGAGATGGGGATGTCGAGGACGGCGCCGGTCGTCGAGCTAAGCGCCCGCTCGAACGCCGCCGCGAAATCCCCCGTGGATTCGACCCGCTCGGCGTGAAAGCCATAGGCCTTCGCCAGCGCCACGAAGTCGGGATTCTCGAGCGAGGTTCCGGAGACGCGAGCCGGATAGTTGCGCTCCTGATGGGCACGGATGGTGCCGTAGATGCCATTGTTGACGATCAGCACGATCGGCTGCGCGCCGGCCTGCATGGCGGTTCCGAGTTCCTGGCAGTTCATCTGGAAATCGCCGTCACCGGCAAAGCAGACCACGGTGCGTTGCGGGTATGCGACCTTGGCCGCGATCGCGGCCGGCAGGCCATAGCCCATGGCGCCGGATTGCGGCGCAAGCAGGCGCGCTTGCGGTCCAAACTTGAAGAACTTGTTCGGCCACACGGTGAAATTGCCGGCGCCGTTGGTGAGGATGACGTCGGCCGGGAGATTCTCGCGCAGCCAGGTGCTGACCGCGACCATGTCGACCGGTCCGGGCTGCACGGGCGCACAGAACGTGCCTTCATAGGCCTTGCGTGCCGTCGTGCGCCAGTCGGCCCAAGAACCCTTGATCGGGGTGAGCGCCTTGGCGAAGGCGTTCGGACCGGCATGGATACCGATCGTGGGCACATAGATCTTGCCGATCTCGCGATCGGAGCCGTGCACGTGGATCAGCTTCTGGCGCGGTACGGGAACTTCGAGCAGGGTGTAGCCGTCGGTCGTCATCTCGCCGAAGCGGACATTGACGGCGAGGATCACGTCCGCGTCGCGGATCAAGTTTTTCACATGCGGCATCATCCCGACGCCGGCCTCGCCGACGAACACCGGCGAATGGTTGTCGAACTGGTCCTGATACCGGAAGGCTGTCACGACCGGGATATCGGAGGCTTCGGCGAAAGCCTGAAGCGCCGCGCGTCCGTCAGTCGTCCAGTTGGCGCCGCCCATCAGCAGCACCGGATTTTCGGCGGCGGCAAGCATCTTCAATACCGACGCAATTGCCTCCTGTGCGGGCGCCGCTTCGAAGACAGACGCCGGCCCGCCGAGCGGCGCGGCTTCGGTCATGGCCGTCAGCATGTCTTCCGGCAGCGCGACCACCACGGGGCCGGGGCGTCCGGTCAAAGCGGTGGTCCAGGCCCGCGCCACGATTTCGGGAAGGCGATCGACGTCATCGATCTCGACCGCCCATTTTGCGACGGTTCCGTACACCGCCCGGTAGTCTATCTCCTGGAAGGCTTCGCGGCCTTTCATGTCGGTGCCGACCTGGCCGACGAAGAGGATCATCGGCGAACTGTCCTGCATGGCGGTGTGCACGCCGATGCTGGCATTCGTCACGCCCGGGCCGCGCGTCACAAAGCAGATGCCCGGCGTGCCCGTCAGCTTGCCGTAGGCGGAAGCCATGAAAGCCGCACCGCCCTCATTGCGGCAGAGCACGTAGTCCAGCTTTCCACGCGTGTCGTGCAGCGCGTCGAGAACGGCGAGATAGCTTTCGCCGGGAACGCCGAAGCTCTTGGTCGCGCCAAGCGAGATCAGGCACTCGACAAGAAGGCGACCGCCATTGCGGACCATGCTTCGGTATCCTCTTACGCTGGTGGCAAGCAGACGGAGCCTGCCTTTCGAACTTATACCTGCACTCTGGCGGGCCGACGCGAAATCAAGAAATGCGATCCATTCGAAAGTTTTTCTTTATTCTGCAATTCGAACCAGGACGCCGGGATTCATCGTGCCCTGCGGGTCGAACGCGCCCTTCAGCCGCGCCATGAGTTCCCGCTCCACAGAACTGCGATTCCGCTCGGCCATGGCGATCTTGGCGCGCCCAAGCCCATGTTCCGCCGCGAAGCTGCCCCCCATCTCGGTAGCGAGCGCAGCCAGCGCCTCGGCAAATTGTCGCACCTTGCCGTCGAAATCGGCGCGGCCTTCCGGCGGCGACAGATTGTAGTGGATGTTGCCGTCGCCGAGATGCCCGAACGGGTTGATCCGCACGCCGGGCAGGATGTCGTCGCAAATCCCGGCGCCGGTCTCGATGAAGCGGGCGATGGCGCCCGGCGGCACCGAGATGTCGTGCTTCAACTGTTCGCCTTCCAGCCGCTGCCCCTCGGGTTGTTCCTCGCGCAGCCGCCAGAATTGCGCCCGCTGCGCGCCCGAATTGGCCAGCGCGCCATCCACGACCAGACCTTCCTCCATACCCCATTCCAGTGCCGAACCGAGGATTTCGTCCAGCGGAACGCGCGCCGAACCTGACGCCAGTTCGACGAGCAGGTAGACGTCGCCTCGTGTTTCCAGCTGGTAGGCGAGATCAGGCAGATTTTTGAGCGCCAGCGTCAGGCCGACATCGGAGAAGAATTCGAGCCCGGCAAGGAACTCGCCGGCCTCGCCGCGCAGATAGGTGCCGAAGGAAACGGCCGCGGCGAAGTCGGACATTACCAGAAGCGCGCTCGCCTGTTGTTTTGGGGTGGGATAGAGCCTGAGGACAGCGCGCGTGACGATGCCGAGCGTGCCTTCGGCACCGCAGAGCAGCTTGCGCAGCTGATAGCCGGCATTGTCCTTCTGCACCGCGCGAAGGCCGTCCCACATCGCGCCGTCCGGGGTCACGATTTCGAGGCCGAGCACAAGGTCCTGCATCATGCCATAGCGAAACGCCTGGCTGCCGCCGGCATTGGTGCCGATCAGGCCGCCGATCCTGGCGCTGCCTTCGGCGCCGAGATGCATCGGGAACATCAGGCCATGCGGCTCCAGCACGTCGTGCAACGCGGCAAGCACAACGCCCGCGTCAACCGCAATCGACCCGCTCTCCGGATCCGGTTCGCCTATTGCCGTCATGCGCGAAAGCGAGACGATCACCGCGCTCGCCCGATCGGCGACGGCGCCGCCGCATAGGCCGGTGTTTCCGCCTTGCGGAATCACGGCCAAGCCCGCCATCCGGCATGCCTTGACGACTGCCGCAACTTCGGCCGTGTTTGCGGGCCTGGCAACGCCCAAAGGCGCGACGCCATAGCGGTTCAGCCAGTCGCGCTGATAATGCTCGGCGTCGGTGCCCGAAAGCCAGCCTTTCGGTCCGAGAATCTCGCGCAAAGCGGTCACGGGGTCGGTCATTGCGATACCTGCGATGTGTGGCACGCCGCGTATAGACAGCAGCGGCGCCTAGCTTAATGACCCAGCACCTGCGACAGGAATTGCCGGGTGCGCTCGTTCCGGCAAGAGGTGAAGAACTGCTCCGGCGGCGCCTCCTCGACGATTTCGCCGCTGTCCATGAAAATGACGCGGTCGGCGACGCGGCGCGCGAAGCCCATCTCGTGCGTGACACAGATCATCGTCATGCCGTCTGAAGCAAGGCTCACCATGACGTCCAGCACTTCGGCGATCATTTCCGGGTCGAGCGCCGACGTCGGCTCATCGAACAGCATGAGCTGCGGCTGCATGCAAAGGGCGCGCGCAATCGCCACACGCTGCTGCTGGCCGCCGGAGAGCTGTCCGGGAAACTTCATCGCCTGCTCGGGAATGCGGGCCTTCTCCAAATAGCGCCGGGCGGTCGCCTCGGCCTCGGCGCGCGGTCGCTTGCGCACGATCATCGGTGCGATCATGCAGTTCTCCAGCACGGTCATGTGCGGGAACAGGTTGAAGTGCTGGAACACCATGCCGACTTCGCGCCTGATCCCGTCAATGTTGCCGACATCGTCGTTGAGCTCGGTGCCGAGCACGGTGATGCGCCCGCCATTGTGCTGCTCGAGCCGATTGATGCAGCGGATCATGGTCGACTTGCCGGAGCCCGAGGGGCCGCAGACGACGATCTTTTCTCCGCGCTTCACGGAAAGGTTTATGTTCCGCAGCGCGTGGAAAGAGCCGTAGTATTTGTCCAGGTTCTCGATATGAACCGCGGCGCCGGATGACTGCGTCGAAATCACTTTGCGCGCCTCCCTACCGTTCGCCGACCGACATGCGGCGCTCGAGGTAAGCACCGTAGCGGGACAGGCTGAAGACGAAGACGAAATAGATCAACGCAATGAAGGCATAGACCTCGACATAGGCGAAGCGCCATTCGCCGGTGCCGTAGGCGGCATTGCCGGAGGCGAGGATCTCGAAGAAACCGACGATAACCACCAGCGAGGTTTCCTTGAACGAGATGACGAACTGGTTGATCGTCGCCGGCAGCGCGTTGCGCATGGCCTGCGGCAGGAGGATGCGGCCGATGCGCTGCCAGTAGCTCATGCCGAGCGCCATGGCGGCTTCTTCCTGGCCCTTCGGAACGCCCTGTATGCCGCCGCGCACGATCTCGGCCTGATAGGCCGAGAAGAACAGGGCCGAGCCGAGAATGACCCTATACAGCTTGTCGCCTGCCATCCATTGCGGCAGCGCGAAGGGCAGCACGACGGCAAAGGTGAAGAGGATAGAGATGAGCGGCAGCGAGCGCACTCCGTCGATGATCAGGCCCGTGGTCCTGGATATCCAGGGCAGCTCCGAGCGGCGCAAGAGAGCCAGGCAGATCGCCAGCGGGAAGCCGATCAGGCAGGTGGTGACGAAGATGAAAAGGGTGAGCGCCAGCCCGCCCCAGGCTTCCTCGCCGACATAGGGAAGGCCGAGCACGCCGCCTTTCATCAGTACATAGTAGAGCGCCGTTCCGGCGCCCCAGACGAGCGCGATGCGGCTGCCGGTCCAAAAGGCCGGGATGCAGCTCAGCACGGTCATGACCACGACGGCCACACAGGCCAAGGCCGAGCGCCATTGCTCCTCGAAGGGATAGAGGCCGAAGAGGATGATGCGCCACCTGGCGGCAATGACCGACCAGCAGGCTCCTGCCGCCGCCTGGCAGGCCTCGGGCCCGCCGCTGGTGGTGAACACCGCTGCGAACACCGCCCAGTTCAGCAGCTTCCAGAGAACGAAAGCCATGATCGCCAGCGATATCAGCGACAGCAGCGCCTGCAGCGGCGTGGCGAAGAAACGGCGCCTCACGTCTTCGAGCTTGCCAGGGGCAGGGGGAGCGACAATTACCATCTCCATCACTCACCCCCTCAACTGATTGCCCTTGAGGGCAATGGTTTTGTTGATGCGGTTGAACACGGCGGCCAGGCTGAGATTGATCGCCAGGAACCCTGCCATCAGGATACCGATCGCTTCCAGCGTCTGGCCGGAGTGGTTGATGGTCAGCGCCACGATCATGAAGAAGTCGGTGAAGCCCACCGCAATGCCCATGGTCGTCGCCTTCATCAGCCAGACATATTGGTTCGCGAGGATCGGCAGCATGGCACGCAGCGCCAGCGGCAGCCGCACCAGCGTGAACACGCGCCAGGGGCTCAGCCCCAGCGAAAGTGCGGCCTCCATCTGGCCCTTCCCGACGGCCTTGAAGCCGCCACGCACGATTTCGGCGATATAGGAGCCGCCATAGATGGCGATCGCGATGGCCAAAGCGGAAAATTCGGGAGGGATGCGCAGGCCACCCTTGAGATTGAGGCCTTGCAGGGCAGGGAAGTCGAGCAGCGGCAGGTCCGGCAGGCGGCCCAGCGCAAGGACAATGACTGCGCTGGCCAGTGCCGTCGCGGCCGCGGTCAGTTGAATGCCGAGCCGCTCGCCGGGCGGTTGGCTGAGGCGCGTGGTCCGGCCCAGCCAAACCGGCAGCGCGATCGCTGCGATTGCGGCAAGGAAAGCTGCCGCAAACGCGACGCCGCCGACATTGGGGACCGGGACATAGAGGCCGCGGCTGGTCAGCAGCATGCCGAAGGCCTCGTGCGCGGCGCGTGGCGTCGGCAGATGCGTAATGACGGCGTACCAGAAGAAGACCTGGAGGATCAGCGGGATGTTGCGGAAAATGTCGACATAGGTGCGGCCAAGCAGCCGCGCCAGCTCGTTCGAGGAGGTCCGCGCCAGGCCGACAATGGTGCCGACGATCGTCGCCAGGATCAGCCCGGTGCATCCCAGGAATAGCGTGTTGATGACGCCGATGAGGAAGAACCACCAGTAGGGGTCGTTGGCGGTGGCGGGCAGCAGCGAGAAGTTGACATCCCAGCCCGTCGACTTGAACAGGAAGTCGAAGCCGGAGGTGATGCCTTGCTGCGCCAGGTTCCGCCGGGCGATCATCACGCAGGCAAGGAGCATCGCAGCAAGCGAGCCGACATAAAGAACCTGTAAAAGCGTATTGCGGACCCTCTGATTTCTTAGCAGGCTGACCATCATGGTCTTCCCCGAATTGTCGCCGGCTCCGCCTGGCCGTGCCAGGCGGAGCTCAGAGCGAGCTGCGTTAAGAGGTGGAGTCAGTCGATCACCAGCGGGAACAGGACGCCGCCATTGTTCCAGAGGTTGGTCAGCTCGCGATCCATCTTGTAGGGCGACTCCTTGCCGAGATCGCGATCGAATATCTCGCCATAATTGCCGACCTTCTTGATCACGTTGTAGGCCCAGTCGTCAGGAAATCCGAGACCCTTGCCCATGCCTGGCGCGGCACCGAGGAACTTGGCGACTGCCGGCGACGTGGGCTTGGCTTTGATCTCATCGACATTTTTGGACGTGATGCCTTCCTGCTCGGCGAAGAGCAGGGCGGAGAGCGTCCAGTTGGCGACGTCGACCCAGTTGTCGTCGCCTTGCCGCACGATCATGACCTCGGGTTCGACGGCGAGCACGTCGGGCAGGATCACGTGGTCGTCGACCTTGCCCTTGGCGACACGCGCGATTGCGAGAACTGGCCCCCACTGGGCATACATGTCGCAGCGCCCCGAAAAGTATGCTTGCTCGAGCTCTTCCGTCTTTTCGATGACGACAGGCTCCAGCTTGATCCCGACCTTCTGCGCATAGGCCGCGACCTGCTGCTCGATGGTCGTCCCCGCGGGGATGCAGATCGAGCCGCCATCGGCGTCCTTGAGCGACTTCAGATTGAGCTCCTTATGCGCCATCACCTTGGTCGTTCCGAGGTAATAGGACATCGAGAATTGCAGGCCGAGCTCGGTATCTCGGCTGAGCGTGCCGCCCGACGCCTTGATGATGATGTCGACGTCCCCCGACTGCAGCGACGGCCAGCGCTGCGCCCAGCTGATCGGGACGATCTTCAGCTTGGCCGGGTCGCCGAACACGGCGGTCGCCACCGCCTTGCAGAGGTCGATGTCCATGCCCTTCCAGTTGCCCTTGTCGTCTACCTCGGCGAAGCCGAGATAGGAGCCGTCATGGCCCGTGCAGTTGAGCAAGCCGCGCGCCTTCACCGTTTCCAGCGTCTTGCCGCCCGCCGCCTCGGCAGTCGCCGCAAAATGAACCAGGCCAAGGGCTATGGCTGCGGCCCCCCATTTCATCATTTTCATGTTTGTTTGTCTCCACTGTTGAGGTTCACTTGTTCTTGTTGTTGGAGGCCCGAAACACGCGCTTCGGCCCTCGGTCGCGAAGCCGCTCCTAATCGGAGAGCGGTGTCGGTTTCGGCAGAGAAAGCTTGAGGTCGCTGCCCCAATCCTGCTGGACGAGCCAGCGATGCAGGGCGGCCACCGCCTTCACGCGCAGATGCCCGCGCGGCATGACGAGGTAGAAGCCGGGGACTTCTTCCGGCTTCATGTTCGAGAGGGCGTCACGGCCAAGTGGCGCGACCAGCGCGCCCGACCTGAAGTCCTCCTCGGCATCGATGACGGAAACCAGGCCGACACCGATGCCTTGGAGCGTCGCACGGCGCATGGTGGCGGCGTCATCGAAGCCGATGCTGCGGTCGCCCTCAGCCAGTTCCACTCCGAGGTGCCGCAATATGTCGGGCCACAGCCGCTTCGACTTGACGGTGTCGAGCAGCGTGAACCGCGTCAGGTCCTGCGCCGACTTGATCTTCTCGCCGATCGCCGGGGTACAGCATATGATCTTCGGGTCCGGCACCAGCAGCGTGGTCTCGTAGTCCGGCCAGTTGCCATAGCCCCACTGCACCGTCATATCGATGTCGTCACGCCCGAAATCGGGCAGGTCGACCATCGTCGTCAGGCGCAGATCAGCGCCCGGCAGGATCTCGCGGAACAATGAAAGCCTGGGCAGCAGATAGTGCGTTGCGAAGTAGGGGCTCGCATTAAGATTGATGCGGTCCCGGTAGTTCGATTTGGTGACGCGGCGAACGCCTTCGGAAAATTCGTCGAAGCCGGCTTTGACATAGTGCGAGAGCAAGATCGCCGACTCAGTCAGTTCGATCGAGCGCCCCTTGCGCTCGAACAGCGTCACCTGCAGCGTGTCTTCCAGGAGCTTGATCTGCTGGCCGACGGCTTGCGGCGTCACCAGGAGCTCGTCGGCGGCCTGCCGGAAGCTCTTGTGCTGTGCGACGGCGTGGAAGACGCGAAGCGCATTGAGCGAAGGAAGGCGAAGCTTGCCGGTCATCGTGAGGTCCGCCTCCTTTCGTTCGAGACTCCGTTGATCATGCACTGCTGGATTTCAGACGCCGCCGGCTTATGAAAACCGATTCAGGCGTAGATGTAACCGCCTGAGACGATTACGTTTTCACCGGTCATATAGGTGTTCTTCGGGCCGCCGGTCATGAGCACCCACTCGGCGATCTCGGTCGGCTCGGCGCCGCGGCCGAGCGGGCTTGCCTTGGTCAATTCCTCGAGAAAACCGAGCGCCTTGGCCTTCTCGGTGGCCATGCCGGCGGGCGCGACGGAATTCACCAAAATCCCGTCCTTGGCGACGTGATGGGCAAAGGAGCGCGTGAGGCTGACGACGGCGGCCTTGGTCGCCGCATAATGGGCGTTCTGCGGATGCGCCTTGAAGGCGTCGACGGAAGTGAGGTTTACGATCCTTCCACGCACATGCGCTTTTGGCTCTTGCGACTGCATGTGGCGAACGGCCGCCACCATCATGTGGTACGTGCCCTTGATGTTGATGCCGTTGGAGGCGTCCCACTCGGCGTCGGTGATCTCGAGGAGCGGACGCCGAGGATAGATCGCGGCGCAATTGATCAGCGTGTCGACGCGCCCGAGCTTCGCGACAATGGCGTCGAAGGCGGCGTGACACTGCGGTCCGACCTGGATGTCGCAAGCTGCGGCAGCCGTGGGCAGGCCCTTGGCTTTCGCCGCGTCGAGAGCGCTCTCAGCGGCTTCCTGGTTGATGTCGATGATGCCGATCTTTGCCGCCCCGGCCTCCACAGCCATGCGGGCGAGAAGGGCGCCAAGGCCGGCGCCGCCGCCGACGATCAGAACGGAAAGATCCTTCATTGCAGTTTTCCTTACTTGGTGCCGCTGGGCGAGGTCGGCCAGGTCGGTATGATGTCGAAACGGGTAACGTCGGCCCATGCGGGGAGCGCCAGCACAGCGACGACCATCCTGCCCACGTCGTCCGGCTGCACTACTTTTCCGGCGTACATCGCCGCCCGGGCGTCGGCGTCGAGGATGCCTTCGTAGAGCTGCGTCTCGACCCGACCGGCGACGATCTCGGTGACGCGTATGCCGGACGGCGAGAGGTCGGCGCGCAAGGCAGCGGCAAAGCCGGAGATCGCCGCCTTGGTGGCCGAATAGACGGCGATGTTGGAATAGGCCGCGTGGCCGGCGGTGGAGCCGGTGAACAAGATGTGGCCGGACTGGCGCTCGCGCATCTGCGGCACGACGAGGCGGGTGAGCAGGATCGCCGCGCTGAGGTTCACCTCCAACGTGGTGTCGATGTCTGCGATCGTCATGTCGGCGAAATTGCCGAGCGGCGGCATGATGCCGGCGTTGTTGATCAGTACATCGATTGTGAGATCGGCCAGGACCGATTCCAAAGCCTCGCGGTCGGTAACGTCAACGGCGATCGGCAGGATGCCCGGACGCTCGGCCTGCAGTTCTTTGAGCGCGGCCTGGCTGCGGCCGACCGCATAGACGTCGTAGCCGGCGTCGCTCAACGCGATGGCGATGGCTCGCCCAATGCCGCTCGTCGCACCTGTGATGAAGGCTGTCGTCACGTGGGCTTCCCCTTATTGCCTGATCTTCAGTCTGCGGCCTCGACCGGTGACGCGAAACCAAGAAAAGCAGCAAAAAGGAAAGATAAACTTTCGCGAGCCTTTCCGGCAGTTCAAACGTTCCACGCTGCCTGCGCGGCCTCCAACGCTGCGAACCAAGGGAAAACAATCCCGTCGGCGCGCGGGAGAGGGTTTCCGGTCGCCGGTGGAACAAAAACACGGCTTTCGCAACGCGCGGCAAGTCGCATTCGGTGCTCACGCGAAGGATCGAACCCGTCCCGGCCTTAACCGGCCGTTGGCGCAGGCCTTTTCATTTTGGTGAAGAGCGAGGCTGCGGCGGCCTTTTGCTCCGCGTCGGTCGCCTCGACTCCGGAAGCCCGCGCGAGGGCGCGAACGCGCCCGAGGCTGTTGTGCAGATGCTTGCGCATGGCCTGGCGGGCCTTGCCGCCATCCTGTCTTTCGATGGCATGGACGATGGCTTTGTGCTCGCTGTGGATGCGCGCGTAATAGCTGTCCTTCAGGGCCGGCTCGACGACGTAGCCGAGTTGGAAGCGCGGCACGATCATCGGCCCGAGATAGGCCAGGAAGCCATGGATGAATTCGTTGCGCGCGGCCTTGGCGATCGCGAGGTGGAAATCGTAGTCGTAGTGGATCTGGACCGCTGCCGGGTCGGCCTGCTGCGCGTCGATGTCATCCATCATGGCACGGATGTCGCTCGCCTCCTTGTCGGTGCGGCGTTCGGCGCAGAGCCCGGCGGATTCGACTTCGACGCTCAACCTGAGTTCGAGCAAGGCGATGGTTTCCGGCAAGGTTCTCAGCGCCTCGTCCGGGATCGAGAAATTGCGCGGCACGGGCGTTTCGCTGACGAACATGCCGCGTCCCTGCTGCGGCACCACCATGCCCTCGGAGCGCAGCCGCGCCACGGCTTCGCGCACGACGGTGCGGCTGACATCGTATTCGGCGCAAAGCTCCGCCTCGGTCGGCAGTTGCGCGCCGGGCTGCAACTCACCGGAGCGGATTTTTTCTGCCAGGCTCTCCGCCACGACGGTGGAAAGCGGCTTGCGCTTCGTCATTCAGGCCTTCCGTTCAAGTCCAGATTAGGGCCGTTCAAGTTCAGATTCGGGATGATGCCCGAACCGGCGAGACCATTCAAACCGCCGCGGTGACGATCAGTTCGACCAGCATGCCGGGCCTGGCCATCCGCCCCTCGCCGGAAGAGCGTGCCGGCGCATGCTCTTTCGGCATCCAGGCGTCCCAGACCGCATTGACCTCGTCGAAATCCCGCACGTCGTCCAGCCACATCTGGACGTGGAGGATGCGGGTCTTGTCGGTGCCTGCCGTGGCGAGTAGCGCATCGATCTTGGCGAGCACCTCGCGCATCTGGTCGGCCGCCGGTTGGCCCGGCCTGGCAACCTGGCCGGTCAGGTAGAGCGTGCCGTTGTGGATGACGCCATGATGGATGCGGGTGTCGAAGTCGAAGCGCTGGATATCGCCCACTGGATTCTTCCTCGTCAGATTGCCGGTGTCTGCCGGATGGGATTGCCCTGCAGGTACTGCGCGTACGGCGCCTGGACGAGCCAGCCGGCATCGACGGGCAGCGTAACGCCGGTGATCGACGCGGCACGGTCGGAGCAGAGGAACAGCGCCGCCTCGGCGACATCGCGCGGCTCGACGAAGCGGCGCAGCGCGGTGGTGGCCTGAATCGCTTCCGGGTTGCGTTCGCCCTTGGCGATCCTGGTCTTCAGCCCGTCGGAGAGGGTATAGCCCGGCGCTACGGCGTTCACACGGACTCCATGCGGGCCGAGTTCGGCAGCCAGGATCTGGGTGAGCGCCAGCACTGCATGCTTTCCGGGCGTGTAAGCCGGAAGCGACAGCGGCGCGAAGGAGGCGAGCGAGCCGACATTGAGGATCGCGCCGCGCCCGGCGGCCGACATCAGCCGGCCGAACAGCTGGCAGCCAAGCAGCGTGCCGCGATAGTTGATCCGCCACATCTGCTCGTCTTCGGTGAGGTCCTGGTCGAGCACATGCTTGCCGCTCTGCAGGATGCCGGCGCAGTTGACCACGACATGAGGGGTGCCGAACGCATTGCTGACGTCTTGCGCCAGCGCCTCGACGGAAGCGGGATCGCCGACATCGGTCTGGACAAACACGGCGCGTGGGGCGCCGGCGCTCTCGCAGGCCTCGGCGGCTTCCTTGCCGCGGCTCGCGTCCCGGCCTGCGACGACCACCTGGTAGCCTTCCTCGGCGAAGCGCTCCGCGATAGCGCGGCCGATCCCGGACGTGCCGCCGATGACGACCGCGGTCGAAGCCTCAGCCATTGTGGCGCTCCTTTCGCTCGATGTCGAAGAACGCGGCCATGGCCTCGACCTGGAAATCCATCATCGGGCGTCCGGGCTGGATGCGGCAGCCGATCTCTTTCGCCGCCTTGAGCAGGGCCGTTTCGGCCGGCTCCATGATGATGTCGACCACGGTCATCTCCGGCGTCAGCTTGTTCACATCCATCGGCAGCGGATCGCCGGCCTTCAGCCCGGAGGGCGTCGCGTTGATCGCCATGTCCATTCCGGACGGATCGGGTTCGCCGACCTCGATGCGGCAATCGGGGAACGACCTGCTGACCAGCGAAGCGAGCTTTTGCGCGCGTTCCCTGTCGATGTCGGCGAGGCGGATCTCCGTCGCGCCTTCCTCGGCGAGGCAGTAGGTCAGCGATGCGCCCGCACCGCCTGCGCCGACCTGGAGGATGCGCCGGCCGGCAATCCGGTGTCCGCCGGCCTTCAAGCCGTCGATGAAGCCGACGCCGTCGAAATTGTCGGCATACCAGGTGCCGTCCGCCTGCCGGCGCACGGAATTCGCGCTCTGCACGCGCGCGGCGCGATCGTGGGCGGCGGCGCATTTGTGGTAGACCGGGACCTTATAGGGCACCGAGATGATGACGCCGCGG
This sequence comes from Mesorhizobium sp. M1A.F.Ca.IN.022.07.1.1, assembly GCF_003997575.1. Taxonomy (NCBI): domain Bacteria; kingdom Pseudomonadati; phylum Pseudomonadota; class Alphaproteobacteria; order Hyphomicrobiales; family Phyllobacteriaceae; genus Mesorhizobium; species Mesorhizobium sp. M1A.F.Ca.IN.022.07.1.1. The sequence continues at coordinate 26,049 of NZ_RZST01000007.1, read as the reverse complement.
ATGTTCTCCGCCGCCGTGATGCCGGCCCAGAAAGTATCGAAGTCTTCCGGACGGCAGCTCAGCGGCACCATCAGGCTGTCGAGCCCCTTCTGCTCGAAGATCTCGTTGAAGATGCCAGGGCTTTTCGCGTGGCCCACGGGATGGGCCAGCATGACGAAGACATCGGCCTTGCCGGTTCCGCGCATCGGTTATTCCTTTCCGTTTGACAGTTCATGATCGCTCAGGACCTCGAGAGCCCGGACGAGCGACGAGTGGTCTGCTTCCGCGCCGCCCGGGCGGGCCGCACAGGCATTCATCAGTTGCTGCGCCAGCGCCGTGCTCGGCAGGGCGGCTCCAAGCGCGCGGGCGCTTTCGAGCGCGCGGTTGAGATCTTTCTGGTGCAAGCGGATGCGGAAGCCCGGCGCGAAGGTGCGGGCGATCATGCGCTCGCCATGCACTTCGAGCACGCGGGACGAGGCGAAGCCGCCCATCGGCGCGCTTCGGACCTTCGCCGGATCGCAGCCCGCTTTGCTGGCAAAAACAGGCGCTTCGGCAACGGCTTCTATGTTGAGCGCGACGATGATCTGGTTGGCTATCTTGCAGGTCTGGCCGGCGCCGTTCTTCTCGCCGATCAGGGTGATATTCTTGCCGAGCTTTTCGAAGATGGGCAGCGCGCGCTCGAATTCGGCAGCCGGCCCGCCGACCATGATGGTGAGACTCGCCGCTTTTGCGCCGACCTCGCCGCCGGAGACGGGTGCGTCGAGGAAGCCGCCTCCCGCTTCCCTGAACTTCGCCGCGAATTGCGCGGTGGCGATCGGGCTGATCGAGCTCATGTCGATGACCAGCTTGCCGGCTGAAATCCCTTCGAGCACGCCACCCGGCCCGAGCAGGACCCGCTCCACGTCGGGCGTATCGGGCAGCATGGTGATGATGATTTCGCAAACCCGCGCCACTTCCGCCGGGGAAGCCAGCACCGACGCTTTCAGATCGGCAGGCAGAGGAGAGCGATTGAGCACTGTGACGATCTCGTGCCCGGCATCGGCAAGATGCCGCGCCATGGGCGCGCCCATGACGCCAAGTCCGATGAAGCCGATTTTCATGCGCAACTCCCGTGCTCGCCAGAGCGTCTTGCAGCTCGATGGAGGCGTATGATATAGGACATCATACAAATTTCAATGCACCTTCCACTGGAGACCGATCGCAAATGCAAGAGCGCGTCAATTCGCTGAAGGCGGCCGTTAAGGCCGGCCGGCCTCATATCGGCATCTGGTGCTCGCTGGCTTCAGCGCTGACCACAGAAGTGGTGGCTGGTTCCGGAGCGGGCTGGCTGCTGATCGACGGCGAGCACAGCCCCAACGATTTGCGCAGCATCATGTCGCAGCTTCAGGTCGCGGCGGCATTTCCGTGCGAGGCAGTGGTGCGCCTGCCGTCCGACGATCCCAACCTGATGAAGCAGGCTCTGGATGTCGGTGCCCGCAGCCTGATGATTCCGAATGTGCGCTCGCCGGAGCAGGCGCGCGCAATCGTCGCGGCGATGACCTATGCTCCGGGCGGCTTCCGCGGCTTCTCGGTCGGCCATCGCGCCAACGCCTTCGGCCGTATCGCCGGGTATCATGCGAAAGCGCGCGAGCAGCAGTTGTTGGCGGTGCAGATCGAGGACGCGGCCGGCGTCGCCAATGCGGCTGAGATCGCAGCGGTGGATGGCGTGGACGTTCTGTTTGTCGGGCCCGGCGATCTTTCCATGAATATGGGCGCGATGGGCAATCCCGGAGCTGCGCATGTGCAGGAAGCGATCGCTTCCGTGCGCAAGGCCACGGCCGCGGCAGGCAAGGCGAGCGGGATTTTGGCTCCCGTGAAGGCCGACGCCGACCGCTATCTCGCCGAAGGCTTCACCATGGTTGCCGTCGGTTCCGACCTCGGCCTGTTGGCGCGGGGCTCGGACGCGCTGATTGCGTCCTTCAACCGCTAGACTCGGGAGACGGCCGTGGCGATCCCCCCTTACAAAGCACCCTCGCGCTACGCCTACGACATCGTCATCGTCGGCGGTGCCGTCATCGGCTCTTCGACGGCTTACTGGCTGAGCCAGGCGCTGGGCAGTGGCGCCTCGATCCTCGTGGTCGAACGCGACTCCAGCTACGAATTCTCCTCGACGGCGCTCTCCACCAGCGCCATCCGCCAGCAATATTCCAATCCGATCAATGTGAAGATCAGCCAGTTCGGCATCGAGATCATCCGCGGTTTCCAGGAGCGGATGGCGCCCTTCTACACGAACGAGCCGGCGCCCGATCTCGGCTTCAAGGAGCACGGATATCTCTATTGCTGCTCGCCGGAAGGCGTGGAGGCGGCCAAGGAGCGGGTCGATCTGCAGCGCAGCCTCGGCGCCCACACCGTCTTCCTCGAGCCGGGTCCGCTGAAGGAACGCTTCCCCTGGCTGAATGTCGACGACCTCGGCGGCGGTTCGTGGGGTGCGCGCGAAGAGGGCTGGTTCGATTCCATGGGCATGTTGAACGGCTTCCGCCGCGCCGCCCGCGCCAGCGGGGTCGAGTACATCGACAATGCCGTGACCGGACTGGATGTCGTCGATGGGCGGGTTGTCTGCGCTCGGCTGGCGACCGGCGAGACAGTCGCTTGCGGAACCCTGGTCAACGCCGCCGGCCCGCGAGCGCAGCAGGTCGCTGCCATGGCCGGCCTTTCCATCCCGGTAGCCCCCTACAAGCGCTACAGCTTCGTCTTCGCCAGCGCCAACCCGATCCCTGGGCGAATGCCCAACGTCATCGACCTTTCCGGCACTTTCGTGCGCCCGGAAGGCGAGCTCTTCCTTACCGGCAACACGCCTCAGGCCGACGGGCCGGCCGATTACGACGATTTCGAAATGCATTTCGAAGAGTTCGACGACTATATCTGGCCGGCGCTGTGGCACCGCATTCCGGCCTTCGACGCGCTGAAGGTCCAGACCAGTTGGACCGGCCACTACGAATACAACATGCTCGACCACAACGGCATCGTCGGCTTTCACCCGGAGGTGAAGAACTTCATGTTCGCCAACGGCTTCTCAGGGCACGGCCTGCAGCAGTCGCCGGCGGTCGGCCGGGGGGTGTCGGAGCTCATCGTGCACGGCGCCTTCCAGACGCTGGACCTTTCACCGTTCTGTTACGAGCGCATCCCGCGCAATGAACCGTTCCTGGAAGAAGCGGTGATCTGAACGGTTCGGGAGAATTTCACTCGGCGGCCTGAACGTGCCGGGCGTCGATGATCGCCCTTATCTCCGAGCGGCACGAACCGCAGTTGGTGCCGGCGCGCAGCGTCGACCCGATCGCCTCCAGACTGTCGCAGCCCGCAGCGACTGCCGAAGCGAGCTGGTTGACGCCGATGTGGAAGCATGAGCACACGACCCGCCCGATGGCGGGCATCGGCGCTGGTGAACGCCCGGAAAGAAGCGCATGGCGATCGCCTGCCGACAGCGGCTGGCGCGTGGCCAGCAGCGAGATCAGCCAGTCCCGCGTCGGCAACTGGTCTGGAGCGGCGACGAGCACGGCCTCAGCCATGGCGCCGCCTTCGTCGATCGCAGCGGCGCGATAAGCGAGCCCGCGGCGGTCGGTGTATTCGAGCAGTTGATCCTGCCGTTGGACGCCGAGCAGCTTGCGCGCCAGAAGAATGCCCTGGTCCGGCGGCTCGGTCCCCGTCAGTTCGTAGACCCAGCCGCCTTCGACCGTGTAGCGGCTCCAGTGGACGAAACCCGTCGGCCTGAGATTGCGCCGCGTGATGAGCACGCCGGCCCATCCAGTGTTTTCGCGCACGATTCTGGCTGGGACATGCTTCAGTTCCGGCTGGCCGGAATGCGGGTCGGTAACAGGCGAGGACAGCAGGCCGGCGGCGGCCCTGGCCGCGAACTGGCCGCTCCAATGCATGGGCATGAAGGCATGGCCGCGCCGCTGCGCGTTGGCCACTCGTACTCTCGCGCGCACGAAGCCGAAGCGCGTCGACAGATGGGCAAGGTCGCCATCCTTGAGCTGGTGCGCGGCTGCATCCGCCGGATTGAGGTCGACCGCCGGTTCGGGCGCGTTGGCCATCAGGCGCGGCACGGTGCCGGTACGCGTCATGGTGTGCCATTGGTCGCGCAGCCGGCCCGTGTTCAGGGCAAGCGGGTAGTCCGCATCGACTGTGAACGCCGTCGCCTCCTGCCGCACCGGCACGAAACGCGCACGGCCGTCCGGTGTCGGGAAACGACCGTCGGCAAACAATCTCGTCTGGTACTCGCGCCGTTCTGGTGTCGGCCAGTGGCGCGGCGCGAAGCCGGCATAGCCCGCATCGCTCATATCCGCCAGGCCGCCGAGATCGAACAGGCGCCCCCCATTGTTCTCGAAAGCCGAGAGCGCGGCATGCTCGCGGAAGATTTCGGCCGGCGTCTGGTAGGCAAAAGCATCGCCGAAGCCCATGCGCGCGGCGACCTCGCAGATGATGCGCCAATCGGCTTTCACGTCGCCCGGCGACCGCATGAACGGCCGCTGACGCGAGAGGCGCCGTTCCGAATTTGTGACCGTGCCGTCCTTCTCGCCCCAGGCAGCGGCGGGCAGCAGCACGTCGGCATAGCGCGTGGTGTCGGTGCGGGTCACATCCGAAACCGCGACGAAATCGCATTTGGACAGGGCGGCGCGCACGCGCGACGCGTCCGGCATGCTCACCGCGGGATTAGTGCCCATGATCCACAGCGCCTTGATGCGGCCGTCGGCAACCGCCTGGAACATGTCCACGGCCTTCAGCCCGCCGCGTCGCGCGATTCCGGGCGCCTTCCAGAAGCGGGAGACCCGCTCGACAGCGGCCTGATCCGCGAAGTCCATGTGCGCGGCAAGTTGGTTGGCGAGGCCCCCCACCTCGCGGCCGCCCATGGCGTTCGGCTGGCCCGTGACCGAGAACGGCCCCATGCCTGGCTTGCCAATGCGGCCGGTGGCGAGGTGGCAGTTGAGGATGGCGTTGACCTTGTCGGTTCCATGTGCCGACTGGTTGACGCCCTGGCTGTAGACGGTGACCGTCCGTTCGGTGCCGGCGAAGATCTCATAAAAGGCCTGGACATCCGTGGCCGCCAGCCCGCAGCCTTTTTCGACGCGCGCGACCGACGGCGCATCGGCACCGGCCAGCGCGGCAGCGGCTTCGAAGCCCGATGTGCTGGTGCGGATGAAATCCGCGTCGATCTTTCCGCTCTGGACGAGATGCGCCAGAAGGCCGTTGAACAAGAGCACGTCCGTGCCCGGATCGAGCGCCAGATGCAGGTCGCATTCGTCGGCCGTGGCGGTGCGGCGCGGATCGATGACGACGATCCTGGTTCCGCGTTCGCGCTGCGCCGCAAGCATGCGCTGGTAGAGCACGGGGTGGCACCATGCGGAGTTGGAGCCGGTGAGCACGATCAGATCGGCGTGCTCGAAATCCTCATAGACACCGGGAACGATGTCCTCGCCGAAAGCGCGGCGGTGGCCGGCGACCGACGAGGCCATGCACAGCCGCGAATTGGTATCGATATTGCCCGAGCCGATAAAGCCCTTCATCAGCTTGTTGGCTACGTAGTAATCTTCGGTAAGCAACTGGCCGGAGACATAGAAGGCAACCGAGTCCGGCCCATGCTCGGCAATCGCACGCGAGAATTTCGCGGCGGCGAGGTCGAGCGCTTCGTCCCAACTCGTCTGCCTGCCTTGGATTTCCGGCTGAAGCAAGCGGCCCTCGAGGCCGAGCGTTTCGCCAAGCGCGGCACCCTTAGAGCAAAGGCGGCCGAAATTGGCCGGGTGCTCGGGATCGCCGCGGACGGTTGCCTTGCTATCCGCGGCGATCTCGGCCACCACGCCGCATCCCACCCCGCAATAGGGGCAGGTGGTCCTCACCTCGCGTGCTTCTTCCATGGCTCAGGCCGCTTTCGAGGCCAACGCTTCGAGCGCAATGAACAGCCGTTCGCCTTCGATCCTGACCGGGATCGTCCTAACCGAGCCTTCGTCGGCGCCGAGCGCCTTGCCGGTCTCCAGCGAGATCACCCAATTGTGCAGCGGGCAGGTCACCGCCGCGCCATGGACGATGCCCTGGCTGAGCGGCCCGCCCTTGTGCGGGCAATGGTCTTCGATCGCAAAGACCTGGTCATCCGCGGTGCGGAAAACCGCGATCTTGCCTTGCGGGGTGGCCACGCAACGCGCGCCGCGGCGAGGGACGTCGGAAACGGAGCCGATTGCGATCCAGTTCATTGGGGCACTCCCGTATTTGCTTGATAGGCGAGCGTCCAGGATGGCGCGAACTTCTCCATCACTCGGCCGCCTCGGCGAACCCGACCGAGGCCAGCGGCCGGAACTCGTGCTTGTCTTTGCCGGAGACGCGTTCGGACCACGGGTCGACCTGCGCGAATTTTTGCGAAAAGACGAAGCGCTCGAAGTAGGCGCGGCGCTTCTCCACGTCCTCCAGGACCTGCTTTTTGATCTCGGCGGCACCGACGCGCTTGGCCCATTTGTAGATGCGCTCGAGGTAGCGGGCCTGCTCGCGATACATCTGGACAAGCGCCACGATCACCTCCAGCGCTTCGTCCTCGGTCTTCACCAGACCGAGCACTTCGGTGCCCTTGATGTCGAGGCCGGCGGCGCCAGCGAAGTGGATCTCGTAGCCAGAATCGACGCAGACCACGCCGACATCCTTGCAGGTCGCTTCGGCGCAATTGCGCGGGCATCCCGAGACCGCCATCTTCACCTTGGCCGGGGTCCAGGAACCCCACATGAACTTCTCGATGCGGATGCCCAGCCCCGTCGAATCCTGGGTGCCGAAACGGCACCAGTCGGAGCCGACGCAGGTCTTCACCGTGCGCAGGCCCTTGGCGTAGGCATGACCTGAGACGAAGCCAGCCTTGCCGAGATCGGCCCATACCGCAGGCAGGTCCTCCTTGCGGATGCCAAGCATGTCGATGCGCTGGCCGCCGGTCACCTTCACGGTCGGGATGTCGAACTTATCGACCACGTCGGCGATGGCGCGCAATTCGCTCGCGCTCGTGACGCCGCCCCACATGCGCGGCACGACCGAATAGGTGCCGTCCTTCTGGATGTTGGCGTGCACACGCTCGTTGATGAAGCGCGACTGATAGTCGTCGGCATATTGGTCCGGCCAATCGCAGACCAGATAGTAGTTGAGCGCGGGCCGGCACTTCGCGCAGCCGCAGGAGGTCTTCCATTCGAGCTCCTGCATGATGGCCGGTATCGTTTTCAACCCCTTCGCCTTGATCAGGCGCCGCACGTCGTCATGACCGAGGCTCGTGCAGCCGCACATGGGCCGCACGGCCGCCGGATTGTAGGCCTCGCCCAGCGTGAGTTTCAGGAGTTGTTCGACGAGACCCGTGCACGAGCCGCACGATGCCGAGGCTTTGGTGTGGGCGCGCACGTCGTCGAGCCCGGTCAGCCCTTTGCCGGTGATCGCGCCGGTGATCTTGCCCTTGCAGACGCCGTTGCAGCCGCAGATTTCCGCATCATCCGCCAGTGCCGCAACGGCCGCCAAAGGGTCCGAGGAAGCGCCTCCCTGGAATGCCTGGCCGAAGATCAGCGTGTCGCGCATCTCCGAGATGTCGGTCGCCTTCTTCTTCAAATCGTTGAACCAGGCGCCGTCGCCGGTCTCGCCGAACAGCACCGTGCCGATGATGCGGTTGTCCTGCAGCACGACCCGCTTGTAGATGCCGGCCGATGCGTCGCGCAAGATGATCTCCTCGCGGTCGTCGCCGTCGGCAAAGTCGCCGAGCGAATAAAGGTCGATGCCGGTGACCTTGAGCTTGGTCGGCGTGTCGGAATGGACGAAGCGCCTGTCCTCGCCGTTCGCCAGCCCGGCTGCCGCCACTCGGGCCATCTCGTAGAGGGGCGCGACCAACCCGTAGACATGGCCGCCGACCTCGGCGCATTCGCCGAGCGCCATGATCGCCGGATCGGATGTCTGCATGCGGTCGTCGACGACGATGCCGCGATTGACTTCCAGCCCTGCGTCCTTGGCCAGCGCGATATTCGGGCGGATGCCGACCGCCATCACGACCAGCGTCGCCGGAATGATCGTGCCGTCCATGAGTTCGACGCCCTTGACCTTGCCATTGCCGACAATGGCCTTGGTGTTGGCCTTGGTCATGACCTTGATGCCGCGCGCCTCGACGGCCTTCTGCAGCAGGTAGCCGGCAGCCGGATCGAGCTGGCGCTCCATCAGTGTCGGCATGACGTGCAGGACGGTCACGTCCATGCCGCGCTCTTTAAGCCCGGCCGCCGCTTCAAGGCCGAGCAAGCCGCCGCCGATGACGATCGCCTTGGCGCGCGACTGCGCGGCAAGCAGCATGGCGTTGACGTCGTCGAGATCGCGGTAGCTGAGCACGCCCGGCAAGTCCTTGCCCGGCACCGGGATGATGAACGGCACCGAGCCGGTGGCGATGATCAGCCTGTCGTAGCCTTCGGTCACGCCGTGGTCCGAGGTGACGGTCCTCGCGTCGCGGTCGATGGCGACGATCCTGTGGCCCTTGTAGAGGGTGATGCCGTGCTTGATGTACCAGCCGTCGCCATGGATGACGATTTCCTCGAACTCCTTCTCGCCCGAAAGCACCGGCGACAGCATGATGCGGTCGTAATTCACGCGCGGCTCGGCGTTGAAGATGGTGACGGCGTAGCGGTCGGGTGCAGCTTCCAGCAGGTGCTCGAGCATCCTGCCGGGGGCCATGCCGTTGCCGATGATGACGAGTTTCTCGCTCATGTCCGGTCAGCTCCGATCTATTCGGCGGCGTAGGTGAGGGGCGCGGGCTTTACGGCGGCCGCGCGCTCCATCCGGCGGATGGTGGCGTGCATCCAGAGAAGGCACGAGACCACGATGACGAAGAGCAGCATGAAGCAGCTCGACCAGACGCCGGTGAGGTCGTTCAGCGCGCCGAAGGCGATCGGCAGGATGAAGCCGCCGAGGCCGCCGATCATGCCCACCACCCCGCCGACCGCGCCGACGCTCTGCGGGTAGTAGACGGGGATGTGCTTGTAGACGGCGGCCTTGCCGAGGCTCATGAAGAAGCCGAGCACGCAGGCGACGGCGATGAAGGCGAGCGGGCCGATCTCGACATGGAACGGGATCGGCCCGCTGATACCGCGCACGACGTAATCTGCCGAGGGGAGAGACAGAACGAGGGTCGCGACGGCAGATACGGCGAAGGTCCAATAGAGCACGGTACGGGCGCCGATGCGGTCGGAAAGCACGCCGCCATAAGCGCGGAAAATGCTTGCGGGGATCGAATAGGCGGCGCCGATCATGCCGGCGGTGGCGATGCCGAAGCCATAGACGCCGATCAGATAGCGCGGCAGCCAGAGCGAGAGCGCCACGAACGCACCGAAGGAGAAGAAGTAGTAGAAGGCGAAGCGCCAGACCTGCAGGTTCTTCAGCGGCGCGAATTCCTGCCAGAAGCTTCTCGCCGGTACTGCCTTACCGGCACGGCGCTCGCGGATGACCGGATCGTCGCTGGTCATGAACCAGAACACGCCGGCCATGACAACCAGCGCTGCGGCCCAGATCAGCGCGACCGACTGCCAGCCCCAGGCAATCAGTACGAGCGGCGCCAGGAACTTGGTGACCGCGGCGCCGACATTGCCAACGCCGAAGATGCCGAGAGCCGTGCCTTGTTTGCGCGCGGGGAAGAAGCGCGAAACATAGGCGACGCCGACCGCGAAGGAGCCGCCGGCAAGCCCGACGCCGAGCGCCGCGACCAGCATCTGCTCATAGGTGTGCGCAAAGGCGAGCAGGAAGGTCGCGACCGCCGCCGCGAGCATGGTCATGGTGTAGACCAGCCGGCCGCCGTAGCGGTCGGTCCAGACGCCGAGCACCATGCGCACGAGCGAGCCGGTGAGGATCGGCGTGCCGACCAGCAGTCCGAACTCGGTCTCGTTCAAGCCGAGCTCCTGCTTTATGCGCACGCCGATGATGGAGAAGATCGTCCACACCGCGAAGCAGACGGTGAAGGCGATGGTGGAGATGACGAGCGCCTGCCGGGAGCTACTGTCCTGGCTGGGCGCGGCTTGGAGGTTTGCGGTCATGGTCGGCTCCGTTTGCGGCGTGGGAGGCACCGCGTGTTGTGTTGATCAAAGGCTCGGCATCGGTCAGCGCGCCGAGGCTGGGACCTGCGCGGTGACTTGCGGACCCTTGGCCTCTCTGTCGTGATTGGTGGGAAACAGCAGAAGCGCGGCGGCGAACCCCACCGCCGTCAGGATGCTGCTCGCCAGGAAATCGCGGCGGGTGAAATCCTTTAGGGAAGCGCCAGTTCCGATCCGTTTCGTCATCGTCGTCTCCGTCCGGCGCCTCCTGGGATCGGCGCCTTCGATTGCGTTTCGGTCCAAAACAAAAAAGCTGCCGACCAGGCCTGTCGCGTCCGTACATCCGGGACACGCGTCGACCTGAGCGGCAGCTTTGCCTGTGGCGCCCGCCATTGGACGCCTGTTCTATTGCCCGCGAGGGGCGCGATTATCTTAAAGCACGAAGCGTGCCAGTTTGCGTGGAAGACGGATTTCCAGGAGAATCAAAGCGGTAGGCGCTTCAGGCGCCGGCCCGGCCGAGCCGAGACACGGTCAAACGTTGATCAACGGAGCGGGCAGGGCGCACAAATTTTGCGCAATGCACAAGAATGGCGCGCAAATGATCAGTCGCGATTCTGGGCCGCGATGTAGGCATCGATCCGATCGGGATCGAAGATCTGGCCGTCGAAGAATCCGTCCGGGCCGAGCACAAGGCTCGCCCCGGCCGAGCCGACCGGCGTCGCGGTCTTCAGCGCGCCTTCCACTTTGGCGTTGGCGCCGGGCAGGGCCACGCCGAGCGGCTTCAGCGCCGAGCGGTAGAGATCGGGCCGGTAGCAGTCGCGGGCGATCGCTAGGTTTTGCGGTGTATGCGGCAATTGTCCCCAGCGCACCATCTGCGTGTAGAACCAGAGCGCATGGCTCTTCCAGGGAAAGTTCGCCGCCTTGTCGAAGGGCAGGAAGAAAGCCTCGACGCTGCGCTCCGGGCCGCCGCCGAGCTGAAGTCGCCCGGTGAGTGCCGGCATCTGGATCGCCTCCGGCTGCCCGAGGAACGCAGGCTTGGCCATCAGCGCGGCCAGCGCGTCGCGGTTCACCGGATCCTGGCACCAGCGCGCGGAGTGATGCAGCGCTCTCAGCAGCGCCGCCAGCGCGTCGGGGTTTTCCTCGGCCCAGCTTCTGCGCGCGCCGATCACCTTTTCCGGGCTGTTGCGCCACAGCAGCGCCTTGACGGTGACGATGCGGCCGGTGCGGGCGGCGACGGCGGCACTGTTCCAGGGCTCTCCGACGCAATAGCCGTCGATGCGGCCGGCGGAGAGCGCATCGGCCATGAAGGGCGGCGGCACGATGACGATCTCGACATCGCGGTCGGGATCGATGCTGCAGGCGGCGAGCCAGTAGCGCAGCTCGTAATTATGCCCGGAATGCGGATGGACGACGGCGAAACGCAAAGGCTCGCGGCCGGCGGCCGCCCGCTCGCGGATCAGAGCGCCAAGCGCCGTCCCGGCGCGCGCCGGATCGAGATCGGGCGCGGCCCCGTGCGCCGACATGCCTTGCCACACCGCACTGGAGACGGTGACGCAGTTGCCGCCAAGCCCGAGCGAGAAGGGCACTATGGTCTCCGAGGCAAGCGGCGTGAGGCCGAGGCTGCAGGCGAGCGGCATCGGCCCCAGCATATGTGCCACGTCGAAATGGCCGATGGCGATGCGGTCTCGGATGTTGGCCCACGAGGTCTCGCGATGCAGCTTGAGCTCGATGCCTTCGCGGGTGGCAAAGCCCATCTCGCCGGCTGCTACGAGGACGGCGCTGTCGAAGAGCGGCATGAAGCCGGCGGTGATCTGGTGCGCGGCAGTCTTGCTCATTCGCCCTCCAGCGGGCCCAGCAATCCCGCCGCCGTCACCAGGCTCTGGGCGATGTCGGCGATCTTGCGGTTCTGGTTCATGGCGGTCTTGCGAAGAAGCGCGTAAGCGGCCTCCTCGCTCAAGCCGCGCGACTTCATCAATATGCCTTTGGCGCGATCGACGACCTTGCGGTTCTCGAGCTCGCTGCGCGCCTCCTCCAGTTCGCGCGCCATGCGCGAGAAGGCGTTGAAGCGGCTGATCGTCATGTCAAGAATCGGCTTGATGCGCTCCTTCTTCAGCCCGTCGACCACATAGGCGGACACGCCGGCTTCGACCGCCGCCTCGATCGAGGCCCGGTCGGAGCGGTCGACGAACATAGCGATCGGCCGTTTCACTGCTCGCGAAAGCTGGAACATGTTCTCCAGCATGTCGCGGTTGGGGTTTTCGAGATCGATGACGATGACATCCGGCTCGATCTCGGCGATGCGCTTGGCAATGCCGGCCACGTCATGAACAACGGTGACATGGCGATGGCCGGCGTCCCGCAATCCGGCCTCAATGATCGAGGCGCGGATGCGGTTCTCGTCGATAACAAGGATGGTCAACGAACCAGCGGACATGCGCCCTATTGTGCAGCCCGGCCGGAATTGTGCAATGCGGTAGCGTGGTCCGCGGCGACTTTCCCTCGCCCAAACGCCGCCGGCCAGTCGCCGATATTCGAAGCTTCTAATTTTCGAAGGCAGGTTTTTCGCTGGGCCAAAAAGGTCAAAAACGTATCAGTCGGCGCGGCGTGGCGAGGTGGCGCACATCCTTGGCCGCCGCTATCCTGACCCTAGATGAGCCGGAAGAAACGGCCGCGGTTCGAAGGCTGGCACAGCCTGCGGGAGGAATCGATGGGACCCGATCTGGAAGTCATACAGATAAGGCCTGGCGAGTCGTTCGCGGTGAGGTGGCATGGCTATCCCTACCATACGGTGCGCTGGCATTTTCATCCGGAATACGAACTGCACCAGATCGTCGCGACCAAGGGCCGCTATTTCGTCGGCGACTTCATCGGCGAGTTCGAGGTCGGCAACCTCGTTCTCACCGGTCCGAACCTGCCGCACAACTGGATCAGCGAGGTTCCGGAAGGTCAGTCAGTTCCGCTGCGCTGCAGGCTGGTCCAGTTCAGCGAGGAATTCATCGGCGGCGCGATCGTCACTTTTCCCGAGCTTGGCGCGGTCTCGCCACTGCTCGAGCTCGCGCGGCGCGGCGTCCTGTTCAGCGCCAGTGTGAGCAGGGCGGTCATGCCGTTGCTGGCGGAGATCACTCATGCTTACGGCGTTCACAGGATCAGCCTGTTCATGTCGATCATGGAGGCGCTGAGCCGCGAAACTACGCCGCGCGTGCTCGCCAGCGAGAACTATCTGCCGGACCCGTCCGGATACATGTCTGCGGGCATGAACCAGGCGCTCGCCTATATCCGCGAGAACCTGACCCAGCAATTCAACGAAGGCGATCTGGCGGCAATCGCGGGACAGACGCCGAGCGCCTTCTCGCGCTCGTTTCGCAAGCATACCGGCATGTCGCTGCTGCAGTACATCAAGCGGCTGCGCATCAATCTCGCCTGCCAGATCCTGATGAGCGACGAAGAGGCGCAGATCTCGGACATCTGCTTCGAGGTCGGCTTCAACAATCTGTCGAACTTCAATCGCCAGTTCCTGGCCGAGAAGGGCATGCCGCCCTCGCAGTTCAGGAGATTGGTTGCGGATAATTTCGCGGCCGCGCGCGCCGCATAGAAAGGAGTTCGGGAGGAGAAACAAGCCTTAGACAAGAACCAGGACGAAGCGGTGGGTCGCGCAAGCGAACCAGCGATGGACGAGTATTTCCTCGTGTCATGCCAGCGGGAGGAAGCCGTGAGGCTGCTGCACGAGTTCACTGGACTTCCGATGGGGTGCGCGAGCAGCATCCGCGGCTCGATGTCGAAGTCCGTTTAGATCACACAATGGGAATTGGAGAAGACCTTATGTCCAGATACGTGTCCAGATTGACAGCAGCCGCGATGGCCGTCTCGAGCCTCGCTCTTGGGGCGACTTTTGCCAATGCGCAGGATATCGCCGGCTCCACGGTCGCGTTCCTGATGCCCGACCAGGGCTCGACGCGTTACGAAGAGCATGATCATCCGGGCTTCGTCGCTGAAATGAAGAAGCTTTGCGACAGCTGCAAGGTGCTCTATCTCAATGCCGACGCCGACGTCACCAAGCAGCAGCAGCAGTTCAACTCCGTCATCACCCAGGGCGCGAAGGTTGTCGTGCTCGACCCGGTCGATTCGGCGGCGGCGGCCTCGCTGGTGCACAATGCGCAGGCTCAGGGCGTCAAGGTGATCGCCTATGACCGTCCGATCCCCACGGCCAAGGCCGATTTCTATGTATCGTTCGACAACAAGGCCATCGGCAAGGCGATCGCCGCCTCGCTGGTCGAGCATCTCAAAGCCAAGGGCGTGTCGAGCGACGGCGATGTCGGCGTGCTGCAGATCAACGGCTCGCCGACCGACGCCGCGGCGGGCCTGATCAAGGACGGCATCCATGAGGGTCTCAAGACCGGCAGCTACAAGACGCTCGCCGAGTTTGACACGCCGAACTGGGCGCCATCGAATGCCCAGCAATGGGCGGCGGGACAGATCTCGCGCTTCGGCAACAAGATCGTCGGCGTGGTCGCCGCCAACGACGGCACGGGCGGCGGCGCCATTGCCGCCTTCAAGGCAGCCGGCGTCGATCCGGTGCCGCCGGTGACGGGCAACGACGCGACGATCGCCGCCTTGCAGCTCATCATTGCCGGCGACCAGTACAACACTATCTCCAAGCCGAGCGAAATCGTCGCCGCGGCGGCGGCAAACGTTGCTGTGCAGCTTCTCAAGGGCGAGACTCCGAAAGCCGAGACAACGCTGTACGATACGCCCTCGCAACTCTTCGTGCCGGCGGTGGTGACGCAGGAGAATTTGAAGGCCGAAATCATCGACAAGAAGATCCAGACCGCAGCCCAGCTCTGCACCGACCGCTACGCCGAAGGCTGCAAGAAGCTCGGCATTCAATAAGGAGCGATGCGGCTGAAGCCGCATCGTCTGCCAGAAGCGATGCGGCCCAAGGGTGCATCGTCTTCGAGGAGCGAGGCGGCGGAGCCGTATCGTCTCCAACAGCGATGCGGCGCAGCCGCGTCGCCTGCGATATGCTCGGCTGGCCCGTCAGGGCTGAGAGCCGGGTGTGTCCGGCCGCTCCCTCCTGGCGGCCGGACAGATCGACCAAAACGCGGGAAGAGACACGCAATGGCAATACCCGACGCACCGCCCACGACGAGCCGTCCGCCGGTGCTTAGCCTGCGCGGCATCTCGAAGAATTTCGGCGCGGTGTCGGCTCTCACCGACGTCGATCTCGACATCAATGCCGGGGAAATCGTAGCCCTGGTTGGCGACAACGGCGCCGGCAAGTCGACGCTGGTGAAAATCCTGGCCGGCGCGCATATGCCGAGCTCGGGCTCGATCACTTTCGACGGCCAGCCGGTGACGCTTGCCAATCCCGCCGCGGCGCTGAAGCTCGGCATCGCCACCGTCTTCCAGGATCTCGCGCTCTGCGAAAACCTCGACGTCGTGGCCAACATCTTTCTCGGCCGCGAGCTTCATCCGCTTCGCCTCGACGAGGTCTCGATGGAGGTCCGCGCCTGGACACTGCTCAACGAGCTCTCGGCACGGATTCCCAGCGTGCGCGAGCCGGTGGCGTCGCTGTCGGGCGGGCAGCGGCAGACGGTGGCGATCGCCCGCTCGCTGCTGATGGAGCCGCGCGTGATCCTCCTCGACGAGCCCACCGCCGCACTCGGCGTCGCGCAGACCGCTGAAGTGCTGAATCTCATTGAGCGCGTGCGGGATCGCGGGCTGGGCGTCGTCATGATCAGCCACAACATGGAGGACGTGCGCGCCGTGGCCGACCGCATCGTGGTGCTGAGGCTCGGCCGCAACAACGGCATCTTCCTGCCCGGCGCCTCCAATCAGGAGCTGGTCACGGCGATCACCGGCGCCGACGACAATGCGGTCTCGCGGCGCGGCAGGCGCACGGCCGAGAAAGCGCAAGGAGAACAGCCATGACCACGGCGTCCGACCGCAATCCCGGCGCGCTGCTCGATCGCAGCGACGAACGGCTGAAGGATCGCAGCGGCGCCAAGGGCGCCATCAGGGGCTTCCTCGACCGCGTCCGCTCCGGCGATCTCGGCTCGCTGCCCGTGGTGGTCGGGCTGGTTTTGATCTGCACGATCTTCCAGACGCTCAACCCGGTATTCCTGTCGCCGAACAATCTGGTCAATCTTTTGTTCGACTGCTCGACGGTCGGCATCATCTCGCTCGGCATCGTCTGCGTGCTAATGGTGGGCGAGATCGACCTGTCCGTCGGGTCCGTCAGCGGCCTGGCCTCCGCGCTGCTCGGCGTGCTGTGGGTGCAGTGGGGCTGGCCGGTCGCGCTTGCCATGCTGGCGGCGATGGCGGTCGGGTTCGTGACCGGCTGCGTCTACGCGCTGCTGCTCAACAGGCTCGGCATGCCAAGCTTCGTCTCGACGCTTTCGGGCCTGCTCGCCTTCCTGGGATTGCAGCTCTACATCCTCGGCCCGACGGGCTCGATCAACCTGCCTTACGATTCGCCGCTGGTGAATTTCGGCCAGCTTCTGGTGATGCCACACTGGGTGTCGCACACTTTGGCCGTCGTGCCCGGCGTGCTTGCCCTGGCTCTCGGCTATCGCAAGGCGCAACGCCGCCAGGCCGCCGGCCTGTCATCGCGTTCGCTGGGCGGGCTGCTGCTCCAGGCGGTCGCGATCACGGTCGCGCTCGAACTGGTGGCTTACTACCTCAACCTGTCGCGCGGCGTGCCCTGGATGTTCGCGTTGTTCGTCGGCCTGGTCGTGGCGATGAACTATGCGCTGAAGCGCACCCAATGGGGCCGCTCGATGACCGCTGTCGGCGGCAACCGCGAAGCGGCGCGTCGCGCCGGCATCAATGTCCGGCTGATCTACGCCAGCGCCTTCGCGCTCTGCGCCACGCTGGCGGCGACGGGCGGCCTGCTCTCGGCAGCACGCCTGGCAACCGCCAGCCAGCAGGCCGGCACCGGCGACGTCAATCTCAACGCCATCGCGGCGGCCGTCATCGGCGGCACCAGCCTGTTCGGCGGCCGCGGCAGCGCCTATTCGGCGCTGCTTGGCATCATCGTCATCCAATCCATCGCAAGCGGCCTGACGCTGCTCGATCTGTCATCCTCGCTCCGGTACATGATCACCGGCTGCGTGCTGGCGATCGCGGTCATCGTCGATTCTCTCGCCCGCCGCTCGCGTGTTTCACACGGCCGCGCCTGAGGCCTATCGAAGAGGATCGCAATGTCTGAAAGTCTTTCCGGCAAGGTTGCCGCAATCACTGGCGCTGCCTCGGGCATCGGGTTGGAATGCGCCCGCACCATGCTCGCAGCCGGCGCGAAGGTCGTCCTGGTCGACCGGGCCGAGGACCGGCTTCAGGAACTTGTCGCGGAGCTCGGCGACAATGCTTATGCCGTCGTCACCGACCTGCTCGATCCGGCGAGCGTCAACCGCATGGTGCCCGAGATCCTCGAAAAGGCGGGCCAGCTCGACATCTTCCATGCCAATGCCGGCGCCTATGTCGGCGGGGAGGTAGCGTCGGGCGATCCCGACCAGTGGGATAGGATGCTCAACCTCAACGTCAACGCCGTGTTCCGCACGGTGCACGCCGTGCTGCCGCATATGATCGAGCGGAAGAAGGGCGATATCATCGTCACCAGTTCGGTGGCCGGCTTCGTTCCCGTGGTCTGGGAGCCGATCTACACCGCCTCGAAATTCGCCGTGCAGGCATTCGTCCATACGGTTCGGCGCCAGGTGCTGAAGCACGGCATTCGCGTCGGTGCAGTCGCTCCCGGTCCGGTGGTGACGGCGCTGCTCAGCGACTGGCCAAAGGCCAAGATGGAAGAAGCGC
Source organism: Mesorhizobium sp. M1A.F.Ca.IN.022.07.1.1 (assembly GCF_003997575.1). Taxonomy (NCBI): domain Bacteria; kingdom Pseudomonadati; phylum Pseudomonadota; class Alphaproteobacteria; order Hyphomicrobiales; family Phyllobacteriaceae; genus Mesorhizobium; species Mesorhizobium sp. M1A.F.Ca.IN.022.07.1.1. The sequence goes on along the minus strand of NZ_RZST01000007.1, from coordinate 8,218 downwards.
TCGCCGCCGGCAGCCTGATGGAGGCGAAGGAAGTGGCGGACGCCGTGCTGTTCATGCTGACGCGACCGCGCAACATCACCATTCGCGACCTCGTCATCCTGCCGCAGAGCGTGGACATCTGAGCGGCTCGCCGACCGGCCCTCGCAGAACGGAACCGCCGCCATGATCCTCGACCGCTTCCGACTGGACGACAGGGTCGCGCTGGTGACCGGCGGCACGCGCGGCATCGGCCTCGCCATCGCGAAGGCGCTCGGCGAAGCCGGCGCACGCGTCGTCGTTGCGGGCCGGACGATGAAGGATGATGCGCGGCAGGAACTCGCGGGCCTCGCCTTCGACTTTCACGCCGCCGAGATGCTGGACGAGAAAGCGCCGGACAGGCTGGTCGCCGACACGCTCGCCAAGGCCGGCCGCCTCGACATTCTGGTCAACAGCGCCGGCATCGCCATCCATGGCGACAGCGGCGACTATCCGGAGGACATCTGGCGGCAGACGATGGCGATCAATGTCGATGCCGTCTTCCGCTGCTGCCGGGCGGCGCTGGCGCCGATGCGGCGCCAGGGAGGCGGCGCGATCCTCAATGTCGGCTCGATTTCCGGCATCGTCTCCAACATTCCCCAGAACCAGGTTGCCTATAACAGTTCCAAGGCGGCGGTGCACATGATGACCAAGAGCCTCGCCAGCGAGGTGGCGGCCGATAACATCCGCGTCAACGCCGTCGCGCCCGGCTATATCGAAACGGACCTTTCGCGCGGCGGCATCGAGAATCCGGAATGGTTCCCGATCTGGCGCGGCATGACGCCGATGGGCCGCGTCGGCCAGCCGGAAGAAGTTGCGGCGGCCGCACTTTTCCTGTGCTCTCCCGCCTCAAGCTACGTGACCGGCGAGGTGCTGGTCATCGACGGCGGCTATACCACACGCTGAGATGGCGCTGAGCTTAGGGCGCTGAGACAGGAGAATTGCGATGAAACTCAAGGACAAGGTCGCCGTCGTCACTGGCGGCGCGCAAGGCATCGGCGCAGCCATCGTGCGCGGTTTCGCCGCCGAAGGCGCCAATGTCGTGATCGCCGATATGGCACTCGACAAGGCGGAAGCGCTTGCGCGCGAGCTCGAAGGCAAAGCTACCGCTCTGCAACTCGACGTGCGCGACCTCGCCTCGATCGAGGCGATGGTCGCTTCGGTGACGAGGACGCATGGCGGGATCGACATCCTGGTCAACAATGCCGCCGTCTTCGACATGGGGCCGCTTCTCGAGATTTCGGAGAAAAGCTTCGACCTGCAATTCTCGGTCAATGTGAAAGGGCTGTTGTTCACGCTGCAGGCGGTGGCCAAGCGTATGGTCGCCCAGGGGCGCAAGGGGAAGATCATCAACATGGCCTCGCAGGCGGGTCGGCGCGGCGAGGCGCTGGTCGCCGTCTACTGCGCCACCAAGGCCGCCGTAATCAGCATCACGCAATCGGCCGGCCTTGCGCTGATCAAGCACGGCATCAACGTCAACGGCATCGCGCCTGGTGTGGTCGACACGCCGATGTGGGACCAGGTCGACGCCCTGTTCGCGCGCTACGAGAACCTGCCGATCGGCGAGAAGAAGCGGCAGGTCGGGCTGGCGGTGCCGGCGGGGCGCATGGGCGATCCCGACGATCACCGGGGTGCGGCCGTCTTCCTGGCATCGAGCGAGGCCGACTACGTCGTGGCGCAGACGCTCAATGTGGACGGCGGCAACTGGATGAGTTGATTGGCCGAAGCTCGAGGCCTCGCCTGCGACAATCGGGCAGGAACGATCTGGCGGCTTACGCATTTTGGTTCCCATCAACCATTTGAGGGAACCATGCGCATCGCTCATGTCGCGCCGCTCTACGAATCCGTGCCGCCGAAACTATATGGCGGCACCGAGCGGATCGTGTCCTATCTCACCGAAGCGCTGGTGGAAGTCGGGCACGAAGTGACCCTGTTCGCCAGCGGCGACAGTGAGACCTCGGCGCGGCTGGTGCCCGGTCGCGACCAGGCGATCCGTCTTGATCCGCGGCCGAAAAAGTCCGAGATTGCGGCGCATATGGCGATGCTTTGCCAGGTGCGCGAGCGGGCGGACGAGTTCGACGTCATCCACTTCCATCTCAGCCATTTCGTGCATTTTCCATTCTTCGAACACATGGCGGGGCGAACGGTGACGACCCCGCATGGCCGGCTCGACTATGTCGACCTGGCGCCGGCCTACAAGCGCTTCCCGCGCTTTCCGATGATCTCCATCTCGCACAGCCAGAAGCGCGGATTGCCCGACGCCAACTGGCTGGCGACGATCCATCACGGCATTCCGGTCGATGCGTATCAGCCCACCTACAATCCCTCGGCCGAGGAACCCTATTTGGCTTTCCTGGGCCGGCTGTCTCGCGACAAGCGCCCGGATCGAGCGATCGAGATCGCGCGAAGTTCCGGTTTGAAGCTTAAGCTGGCGGCCAAGATCGGCGATGACGATCGCGCCTATTTTCACGACGAGATCGAGGCGTTCGTCGACGGCGACCGGGTCGACTATGTCGGCGAGATCGCGGAACACGAGAAGGCCGAGTTTCTCGGCAATGCCGCGGGCCTGCTGTTTCCCATAGACTGGCCGGAGCCGTTCGGCCTGGCGCCGATCGAGGCGATGGCTTGCGGCACGCCGGTAATCGCCTGGAACTGCGGCGCCCTGCCGGAGCTCATCGACCAGGGCGTGACCGGCTTTGTCGTGGACTCTGTCGATGATGCGGTCGCTGCGATGCCGGTCCTGCTCGGACTGGACCGACGTCAGGTGAGAGTGGTCTTCGAAAAGCGGTTTTCAGCCACCAGGATGGCGCGCGACTATCTTGCCGCCTATATGCGCCTGATCGGCATCCAGGAGGCGAGAGCCTCCTGATCGGCATTCTCTTGGGGCGGGGCAAGCGAAGAGGTGACGAATGACGCAGCTCGACGAGCGCAAGCTCGATCCCGCCGTAGCCCTTGCCTCGCTCGACGAAACGGCGCCGCGGGAGCCGCACCGGCTGTTCGCGCTCAAACAGGGCGATTGTTTCGCGGTCACCGACGCCTATGGTGACATCAGGGGCGCCGGCGACGGTTTCTTTCGCGACGACACGCGCGTTCTTTCCGAGTTCCGCCTGACGATCGGCGGCAGGCCGATGTCGCTGCTCGGCGCCTCGCTCAGCCAGGACAATGTTCTCTTCACCAGCAACCTCACCAACTTGCCGATACAGAGCGCCGCCGGCCGCGACATTCCGCAAGGCGCGATCCATATCGAGCGCGTCAGGCTGATCTGGCAGGACAGGCTATTCGATCGCATCACGCTTTCCAACTACAGCCGCGAGCATTCGACCATCGCCATCTCCTTGCATTTCGCCGCCGACTTCCGCGACATGTTCGAGGTGCGCGGCTCGACACGGCCGAAACGCGGAACGGTCCATCTGGCGAAGACCGACAAGGCGTCCGTTATGCTCGGCTATGACGGTCTCGACGGCCTGCCGCGCCAGTCGGTAATCTCCTTCTCGCAAGCTCCCGACCAACTGAGCGACAATCGTGCCGACTTCCTCATCGCGGTGACCAAGCGCAGCAGCAAGGTGCTTTATGTCGAGGTGGGCCCGGAAGTTGCCGAAACGCCGAATCGCGACCGGTTCCGGGCCGCTGCCGCACGCGCGCGTTTTGCCATGCGCGCCAAGCGTCGGCATGGCGCCACGGTCCACAGCTCCGGTCGCGTCTTCAACGATTGGGTCGAACGCGCCCGCGCGGATGTCGCGTTGCTTACCACCGAGCTTCCTACCGGGCCTTATCCTTATGCCGGCATCCCGTGGTTCTCCACGGCCTTCGGCCGCGACGGCGTGATCTCCGGCTTGCAGATGCTGTGGCTCAATCCGGGTCTCGCGCGCGGCGTGCTGGCGTTCCTTGCCGAACATCAGGCGACGGAGACGTCGCCCTTCATCGATTCCCAGCCAGGCAAGATCATGCACGAGACGCGCAAGGGCGAAATGGCGGCGCTGCGCGAGCTTCCCTTCGGCCGCTATTATGGCGGCGTCGACACGACCCCGCTCTACATTCATCTCGCCTGCGCCTATGCCGACCGCACCGGCGACATGGCCTTCATCGACACGCTCTGGCCATCGCTCAAGGCGGCGGCCGAGTGGACGGAAGAGGCAAGCCGGGCAACGGGTTTCGTCACATACCAACGCGCGGCGGAGTCCGGCCTCGCCAACCAGGGCTGGAAAGACAGCGTCGACTCGGTCTTCCATGCCGATGGCCGCATGCCCAAGGGACCGATCGCGCTGGTCGAAGTGCAAGGCTATGTCTTTGCCGCTTATCGCGGCCTTGCCGCGCTCGCACGCCGCCGCGGCGAGTTTGCCGATGCCGAACATTGGGAGAACCGCGCCGAGGAAATGCGGATCGCCGTCGAGCGTGACTTCTGGATCGAGGATCTGAACTTCTACGCCATCGCGATCGACGGCGAAGGCCAGCCCTGCAAGGTGCGAACGTCAAATGCGGGGCATCTGCTTTATGCCGGGCTGCCGCAGCCGGAGCGCGCCAAGATTGTCGCCGATCAATTGCTGTCGGCTTCCTTCCATTCCGGCTGGGGACTGAGGACGCTTGCGGACGACGCGATCTTCTTCAACCCAATGTCCTACCATAACGGCTCGATCTGGCCGCACGACACGGCGCTCTGCGGTGTCGGCCTCTCGCGCTATGGAGAGCGCGAAAGTGTCGTGCGGCTGATGAGCGGCACGTTCGAGTCGGCCGTGCACTTCAACATGCGGCTGCCGGAATTGTTCTGCGGCTTCACCCGGGCGCCAGGCGAGGCGCCGATCGCCTATCCTGTCGCCTGTCTGCCGCAGGCCTGGTCGGCAGGCTCCACCTTCATGCTGATGCAGGCCTGCCTCGGTCTGGAAATCGACGGTTGGAAAGGCGAGTTGCGCGTCACCCGCCCACGGATGCCTATCGGTATCGACACGCTCACGCTCCGGCATCTGTCCGTCGGCAATAAGACTATCGACCTCACCTTCCAGCGTGTCGGGGACCGCGTCGTTGCCTTCCTCGCCGATCGGCATGAGGGCCTGGTGCCGCTGATTGTGCGGACTTAGACGGGTCGATTGCGCAATTCCGGACGGAAAACCGTTACGAGAGCGGAGTTCCGCAAATGCATCCGGCAGTCGAAAAATGTCGGAACCGACGAGCGCCCTATGCGTTTGCAAACCGGAACCGGCACACCTCTCCGCAGCCGGCAAGAACGAAAACAAAATAGCGAACAGCCGGAGGCAACCTGGCATCAATGGCACAGTATGGCGTCGACCTCTTGTGGGTCCTTATCCTAGCTAGTCTCGGACTCAGCGCTCTCGCGATCTTCGTCTCAATAACCAGGCACCGTCACCAGCATGCAACGGCTGTGAACACGCCCGGTGCGGGCGAGGACGTCGCATCGGAAGCCGCACGCAAGGTGTTGCGCGAATTCGAGAAGAACGGGCAGTCGGTCGACGCCGCCCTCGTCACCTGGTCACCGGAGACGCTGCGCAAGATCCTTGCCGAGGATCTGCCGGACGCACACGTCATCGTCGTCTCCAACCGCGAGCCCTACATCCACAATGAGGACGAGAACGGCGATGTCGAGCTCGTCGTGCCGGCGAGCGGACTGGTCTCGGCACTGGAGCCGATCACGCGCGCCTGCGCCGGCACCTGGATCGCCTATGGCGGCGGAAGCGCGGATCGTCAGGTCGTCGACCGCCACGACCGGGTACAGGTGCCGCCCGAAAATCCATCTTATGCCCTGCGCCGGGTCTGGCTGACCGATGAGGAATATCAGGGCTATTATCTCGGCTTCGCCAATGAAGGGCTTTGGCCGCTCTGCCATATAGCCTTTACCCGACCGATCTTCCGCGAGTCGGACTGGGCGGCCTACGAGGCCGTCAACCGGAAATTCGCCGAAACGGTGGTTGCCGAGGCGCGCAACGAGAGGCCGATCGTGCTGGTCCAGGATTATCATTTCGCGCTGCTGCCGCGCATGATCCGCGAGCGCCTGCCCGAGGCGATTGTCATCACCTTCTGGCACATCCCGTGGCCGAATTCGGAAGTGTTCAGCATCTGTCCGTGGCGCGAGCGCATTCTGGATGGGCTGCTGGGCAGCTCGATCATCGGCTTCCACACCCAGTTCCATGCCAACAACTTCACCGAGAGCGTCGACCGTTTCATGGAGAGCCGGATCGAACGGGCGGATGCCGCGGTGTCCTATGGCGGCCAGACGACTTTGGTCCACGCCTACCCGATCTCTATCGAATGGCCTGTGCAACTCCTGAAGAGCCTGCCGCCGGTCGAGGAATGCCGCGCGCAAATCCGCGAGCGGTTCGGAATTCCAGCCGACGCCAAGCTGTGCGTCGGTGTCGAGCGCCTCGACTACACCAAGGGCATTCTCGACCGCTTCCATGCGCTGGAGGAACTGTTCATCCGCTACCCTGAAATGGTCGGCAAGGCGGTGTTCCTCCAGGTCGCCGCACCGAGCCGGGGCACATTGCCGGCCTACAAGCACCTGCATGAGGAATGCCAGCGGCTCGCCGAGGGACTCAACGAGCGCTATGGCAACGGCAGCTATCGTCCAGTCGTGCTCGTGGCCGAGCATCACTCGCAGAAGGACGTCTACAAGATCTACCGCGCGGCCGACATCTGCCTCGTCACCAGCCTGCATGACGGCATGAACCTCGTGGCCAAGGAGTTCGTTGCCGCGCGCGATGACGAAGAGGGCGTGCTCCTGCTCAGCACGTTTGCCGGCGCCTCGCGCGAACTGCTCGAGGCGCTGATCGTCAATCCTTACGACGCGGCGATGATGAGCGAAGCCATGCGGCAGGCGCTGGTCATGGGGCCCGACGAGCAGCGCGAGCGCATGCGGCGCATGCGCGAGATCGTACGCGACAACAATGTCTATCGCTGGGCCGGCAGCATGCTGCTCGACGCGGCGCGATTGAGGAAGCGCGGCGAGCTCGACCGCGTCACGGCCTTGTCCGACCGCTCGGCAAACACCAACGGCGACAATGTCGTCTCTATCTTCGAACGCAAACAGGCAGTCGGATTCCGATGAACATCCAGGCAGATTTGACACCACCGCTTCCCGAAGGCCGGTGGGCGCTCTTCCTCGATATCGATGGCACCTTGCTCGAGCACGCCGCCCATCCAGATAGCGTCGCGGTCAGCGCGGAGTTGCGTTCGCTGCTGCAAACGGTCGAGCGCCGGCTGGATGGAGCGCTCGCCTTCATCACCGGCCGCTCTATCGCGGCCGTCGACCGGCTGTTCGAGCCTTTGAAGCTGCGGATCGCCGGCCTCTACGGGTTGGAGCACAGGCTGACACCGGACGGGCAAATCGAGGCCGCCGACGAGCCGGCGGATATGGCTGCACTTGCCGACGAAATCGAGCTGGAGCTGGCAAGCAAGGCCGTCTATGTCGAGCGCAAGGGGCCGGTGCTCGCCATCCACACGCGGGCGGCGCCGCAATTGCTGGCCCGCGCGACGGAACTGGTCGAGACAGCACTTGCCCGGCTGCCGAAAGGCTACCGCGTAATTGCCGGCAATGCCGGTGTCGAACTGATGCCGCTGGAGGCGGCCAAGGGCGCCGCAATCCGGCGCTTCATGCAGCTTGAACCTTTCACCGGACGGCGTCCGGTATTCCTCGGCGACGACACGTCCGACGAAAACGGTTTTGAGACCGTCAATGCCGCGGGCGGGATCTCGATCCGCGTGAGACCGCAGGGCGAGACCGCGGCGCGTTTCGCCATCGCCGATGTCGCCAGCGCGATCGCCTGGCTCGCGGCGAATTTCAATGACGGCTTCGAACCGGCGGACCGCAGCGATCTGGTTGCCTGATCAATCTCGGGAAAAGTGCGTCACGGTCCTTCGTCTGGGATCGCAAAAACGGCCCCACAACGGGGCCGTTTTGTCGGTAGCTGCACTGATTGGTTACTTGCTGCCGCCGTTCTCCTTGACGCTGCTGCAGAACTCCGGATGGCTGTTGGCTGCATTGGCGTTCTTGGCCTCGTCCTCACAAGCCGTCATCATCGCGGTCTGGTCCTCCGGCGACATTGCCTTCCACGCCTTCACGAAGGCGTCCTTGCTGACCATCGTTTTCATGCTGGAGTCGGTGTAGAAGGGCTGCATCTTGGCTGGGTCATCCAGCGCCGACGTGCCGGTTTCGCCAGCGGCGAGAGCCGAGCCGGCGACCATCGAAAGGGTCATT
>NZ_RZST01000079.1:0-18929 GCF_003997575.1 Mesorhizobium sp. M1A.F.Ca.IN.022.07.1.1 | reverse complement strand
ACGCTGATCGCCTCCTCGCACCGCATCGCCGCCGTCTCGGAAAAGATCGAGCCGGGCGACGGCCGCGCCCCGTCCGAAAAGGTGCATGCGACGGCCGAGGCGGCCGCCAAGCGCTTCATCGCCTTCGACATGGAAAAGATCGCCGCCGAGCACGGCACGATGATCTCGGCCAGCCTGCTCGGCGCGCTGGCCGGTTCAGACGCGCTGCCCTTCCCGCGCGAAAACTACGAGCAGGCGATCGGCGCCGGTGACCGTGGCGTGAAGGCCAGCCTTGGCGCCTTCGGCGCCGCCTATGACCGGGCGCGCGGCATCGCGGTCGCGACAGCCGGGGATAACGCAACCGGGAAGCCTGCCGCTCCCGACACCACATCAACGGCGAAGGTCAGTGGTCCCGAAACCCTGCTGAAGGGCTGGCAGGATCTCGCCGCCCGTGTCGCGGCACTACCGAAACCGCTGCGCGACATGGCTGAACGCGGCCTGAAGAAGGTCGTCGATTACCAGGACGCCGCCTATGGCGGCGAATATCTCGACCGGCTGGACAAGGCCATCGCGCTGGACAATGCGGAGCGTGGCCATGCGCTGTCGGTCGCGGCCGCGAAACATCTGGCCAACGCCATGTGCTATGACGACATGATCCGCGTCGCCGACCTCAAGACGCGTTCGACCCGCGACAGGCGCGTGCGCAAGGAAGTCGGTGTCAGGGAAGGCTTGGTCCTGCAGATCACCGAATATTTCCATCCGCGCATCGAGGAATTCTGCGGCACGCTGCCGCTAGCAATCGGCAGTTACATCGAGAATCGCCCGAAGCTCGCCGCCTTCCTTGACCGACGCATCAACCGCGGCCGCCATATCCGCACCGACAGTTTCACCGGCTTCGCCATGCTCTGGTTCATCGGCGGCCTGCGCCGCTGGCGCCGCCGCCTGCTGCGCCACAAGGTCGAGGTCGAGCATCTGGAGCGCTGGTACGAACTGGCGCTTGCCCGTGCGCGCGAAAACTATGCGCTTGGGCTGGAGATCCTGAATTGCCGCCGCTTGATCAAGGGCTACAGCGACACCCACGCCCGTGCCCAGGCGAAATTCGACCGCGTGCTCTCGGCGCTTGCCATGCTCGAGGGCCGCGAAGACGCCGCCGACTGGATCCGCCGCCTGCGCGAAGCGGCGCTGAAAGACGAAAAGGGAGACATGCTCGACGGCGCGCTGAAGACCGTGGCGACGCTCGACGACGCCGCCCGATAACGAGCATGTGATCCATCCCATCCGACGGATTTCGACCCTGGCGTCCGTTTTACGGCGGTAGGGATGAATCACGGAGACGAACTTTATGCTCACCAAATATTTTCTACCGTTCGCATTGGCCGCCGGCACTTTGATGCTCTCCGCCGGGGCGCAGGCCATGCCGATGGCAAAGCCCAGCGCTGCGCCGCTGCCAGTCGAGACGGTCGGCTGGCGCTGCGGTCCTGGTTGGCACGTGAATCACTGGGGCAGATGCGTGCCGAACGGTCGCCGGTTCATCCGGCCCGTGCGCCACTGGCATCCGGGCTTCCGGTATCACCACCGCTGGCATCCCGGCTATTGGAGCTGGTGATCGCTGTCGGATCGCCATCGACGCCCGCGCCGGCAACGGCGCGGGCTTTTTCGACTTACACGAGGCAGTCATGTCGGTGGGCTTCCCGAAAGCGGTCCTAGACTAATTTGCTGAAGTCCCTCGGCTGCGTCATCCACGGGCGGAGCGGGAGCGAAGCGGACGCGGAGACCCGAGGATCCATGCCGTTACCTTTAATCGTAGAATCCAGCGGAGCAGAATTCTGCCTCGCAGCGACGCCTCAACTTCACAGAATGGATGCTAGGATCTGCATGCGTCGCTTCGCTTCCTTGCTCCGCCCGACAATGACGAATGACAGCAGACGCCGCACCTGTCACCGATGGGCAAAGTCGAGGCTCACGCCACCAAATCCCGCATCGGCTTCACCTCTCCTGAGTCCGGAAACACCTTGTCGCCGAGCACGGCGGCGGAGAGCCCGAACTGCTCGGCAAGCAACCCCTTCAACACCGCGCGCACATCGCTGGTCGGCGCGAGGTCGCGGCCTTGGTAGAGCTGAGCCGGCTTCAGCCCCGGCCAGTCGGCAATGACGCGGCCACCTTTGATCGCGCCGCCGGCGAGCAGCACTACCGTGCCGGTGCCGTGGTCCGTGCCGACGGTGCCGTTGACGCGGGCGGTGCGGCCGAATTCGGTGATGGCGACGATCGCGGTGTCCTTCCAGCGCTCGCCGAGCCCTTTCTCGAATTCCTCGAAGGCGCCATCGAGGCCGCCGAGCAGCTTGGCGAGCCGCCCGGTGGCGCCGCCCTCGTTGACATGCGTGTCCCAGCCGTCGAAGGCCAGCGCCGCAATGCGCGGCCCGTCGGCCGCCATCAGTTTCGCCGCGCCTTGCGCGGACTGGCGCATGCCGGCAGCGTTGGCGAGGCCGCCGCGGGGTTTCATCGTGCTGCCATCGAGCTGGTCGCTCATCGCCATGCGGTCGGCGTCGAGGCCCTTCTGCAGCACCGCTGCCAGCACCGGGTCGCGATGGTTGTAGAGGTCGAGCACACGCTCCGCCAGCGCATCGCTGGGCGTCGGCAGCGCCTGCGGTGCCCAGCCGAGCACGGGTGCTGCGCCACGGATCACCAGCGGCATCGATGGGCCCACCGCCAGCCCGCCGAGCTTGGCCACTCTTTCACCTGCCGGGAGGCTGGCTATCGCCCGATTCAGCCAACCGGTTGTGGCGTTGCCAGGGCCCGGCAGGCCGCTCTCCAGCACATCCTGGCCGTCGAAATGCGAGCGGTCGCGGTAGCCGGTCGCGGCCGCGTGCACCGCGGCCGCCTGACCTGCCTTGAACAGCCGCGCGAACACCGGCATCGCGGGATTGATCGCGAAGAAGCTGTCGAGCGGCAGCGCCGCATTGGCGCCGGAGAGCGACAGCGCGATGTCGCCATGCAGGCCGGCATAGTCGGGGTCACCGAGCGGGCCGATCGTCGACAGCCCATCCAGCGCGCCGCGCAATATGATGACGATCAGGCGCGGATCGCGATGGTCGGCGGCGCGGGCGAAGCGTGGCAGACAGGCCCAGGCAAACAGCGCGCCGCCTGTCGTCAGCACGGCGCGCCGAGATGGATTCGGCGTTTCACAAAGAAGACTCATGCCGCTTCTCCATTGTTCACCGGCGTTGGAATTCCGGCGCCATCAGCAGCAGCGCCAGGCCTTGCTGTTTGGACTCGGCGCGCGCGATCGCTTGGCGCGTCTCGGCCGAGGCGGAGGCGCCGATTACGGCGGAAAGCATGTCATCGGGATTGCCGATGTCGCTCGCCTGACGAGCCGCTTGCCAGGCGATGTCGAGGCGCGTCTTGAGGCCTTCGGCGGACGCCCAGCTATCCGTCCGGTCGGAAAAGCCGTTCGGCCCGGGCGGTTGCCAGAGCGGCTCGCCCAGCGCCCTTAGCCAGCGCAGCGTTCGTTGCGGCTCTTTCCCGGTGGTGGAGCCGATCGCCCGCCGGACCGCTACGGCATAGTCCAACGGCGAGCGCAATTTTGTCAGCGGCAGCGACCAGGCTTCAGGCAGATCGACCAGTGCAAGCGCGAGCGCGCGCAGGTCGCCGTCCGTCTTGGTGAAGATCTCGGCAAGGCGGTCGACTACAGCCGCCGGCGGATCGTCGGCAATGAAATGGCGGGCAAGCTTGGTAGCGATGTGGCGCGCGGTCGCCGGCTGGCGGGCGATGTCGTTGAGCGCGGCCTCGGCCTGGACCATGCCGCCGGCCGGGTAGGTCTTGCCGAGCAGCACCGCCTCGCCAGGCTGATGCGCATCGGGGTCGAACACAAATGTGCCGGGCTCTCCGAGGCGGCCCTTCCGCCCGGCCATCGTCCAGCCGGTGAGCGCTCCCGCGAAACTCGTGACATCCGCCTGGCTATAGCCGCCGTCGACGCCCAGTGTGTGCAATTCCAGGATCTCGCGGGCGAGGTTCTCGTTGAGGCCGCGGCCGCCCCTTTTTCCGGCGCGCGAATCCGGTCCGGCCGATTGTCGGTTGTCGAGGTAGAACAGCATCGCCGGGTGATGCTCGACGGCCAGCAGCATGTCGGCGAAGCGGCCGAGCACGAAGGGGCGGACAGCCTCGCGCTCGAAAGCGCCGGCGCAGGCCCGCACGAGTTGGCCCTTGGCGGTCGAGACGCAGAAATGGTTCGACCAGAAACCGACCAGTCTTTCGACAAAGCCCGGTGCGGCACCGAGCGCCTTGTCGAAACGGGCTTGCGCTTCATCCCGATAGATATCGGCCTCGACCGGCGGCACGCCTGACTTGCGTTTTGCCTCGGCTGAGCCGTCCGAAGTGTCTGCCGCAGGCTGCATGGCGGGCGCTGGCTTCTCCCGCGCTGCCTTGCGCTCCGCGGCGGCAGCCATGCTGGCCTGGATCGCGGCGGTGCTGTCCAACAAGCCGGCATTTTTTGAATCGTCGGCCGAGACAAGCGCGACATCCAACAGCTCGAGCTCGGCCTTCAGATAACCGCTCGCATCGGCCGCAATCTTGCCGAGATCGTCACCAGGTTTCGCGCCAAGCCCGAAGCGGTTGAGCGCGACCAAGGCTGGATCGGGCGGAACGGCATTTGGAACGGATAGAGCCAACAGAGCCTCCGTCGGGGACCGACGCAGGTCGCGTCGGCGGCAATATCCACGGTCGAAAGGCCTTATGACGCCGGAGTCGGCATGATGAGGCCGGCAGGGGCTTACCAGCGGCGCCAGTAACGATCGCCGTGCCACGGACGCCAGGCCGGGCCGATATAGACGCTTGGGCCACCCCAGTAGTAATAGCCCGGATAGATCACGCGGCGGTTGGGCACGCAGCGACCCCACCGGTTGGGGTGCCAGCCGGGGCCGCAGCCCCAGGCCACATGCTCGACAATCGCAGGCGCCGCAGGCGCCGCAAGCGGCATTGCCGAGGCTGCACTTGCCGCGGCAGTCCCGCCGATGGCAAGCGCAGCCGCAACAGAATATTTCGTCAGACCATTCATGGGATACTCCGAAGTTTCTCGAGGTTGAACCGGCCACGTCGCGTTCGCGTGGCGGCAGGCGTGTCCCTCTTTTTCTTTGAACGGAGACGGCCGGCGCTTTCCGTCGCTCTTATGGCGTATTTTTTGCCGGGGTCGGCCGCTGCCTACCGACATGACGCAATAGGGCGTCGGCCAGCAGCTTACGGTCATCTAGCGGGCTCGACGCGGCGAATTCGACGATGCGCTGTTCCAGCCGGCTGCGGATGGTGGCGTCGGCATTGCGCGCCCGCTCCAGGGCTGCGGCCAGAGCGTTGGCGTCGAGCGTCGGCTGCTGCAAGAGGTTGGCCGCCTCACGCCGCGCCTGCTGTCCGTCGAGGATGACTGCGCGCGACTCGCGCCGAACCTCGCGCAACGCCTGGCGGAATACCTTGCGGTCGCTGGCGGGAAGCTGACCGCCGGCCGATTCCAGCGAATAGCCGCCTCCGGAACGGCCGATCAGCCAGCCTGCACCGCCGGCGACGGCGCCGATCAGGAAGACGTTCAGCACCAGCGATGCCGCGAAAAGACGAGCGCTCATAGGTCCTCCGTGTCGGCGTCGGGACCGGCATCGCCGAACGACGTTGCGTTGGCATCCATCACATAATGGTCGGACGTGGCATCTGGCGTGACAACGGTGACCAGCGCCAGCCCGACCACGGCGCCGGCAAGGCCGACGCCGGCAAGTCCAAAGCCCAGCCACCAAAACCGGCGGCGCCGCCCCTGGCTGAGCTGCGTGGTGGCCCGTGCGACAATCTCGCCATGCAGCGTCCGGCTTGGGGCCTCGACGTGATGACGGTCGAGAATGGCATCGAGCCTGCCGGCGGTCGCTAAGATGGCGCGACCCTCCTCGCTCTCCGCAAACAGCGTGGCGGCAGCCTGGTCGGCCCGCGGCCAGCGATGCAGGGCGCTGCCATAGGCGTCCGCAAGTGCAGCGAAGCGTTGGGCACTCATCGGCCCGTCAGCGGCCTTTCTTTCGTCAGCCATCTCGTTTCCCCTTCCACGGGTTTGACGTGGCCACCTAAGTCCCAACCGCCGCCAGCTGCTCAGTCATCGCCATCTCCGATGAGCATGGCTTGCAGCGAGCGTCGACCCCGCGCGAGCAGGCTTTCCAGCGCATCGACGCTGACCTGCATGGCGCCGGCGGCCTCGATGTTGGACATCTCCTGATAATAGACGAGCACGATCGCCTCGCGCTGGCGCGGCGCGATGCGCAGCAGCGCCTGCTGGACGCGCCGGCCTTCGTCTCCGGCGTCGGGAAGCGGTGCCTCATCCGCCGCCTCCGGCAGTTCGTCCGTCACCCATTCGCGGCGCCGCCGCAGCCGGTCGTAGCAGAGGTTGAGCGCCACCCGGTGGACCCAGGTGTCGAAACGCGCATGACCCTGGCGCCAGCCCGAGGCATGACGCCAGATGCGCACGAAGGTCTCCTGGGCGACGTCCTCGGCCTCGGCGGCATCGCCGAGCATGCGGGTGGCGAGCGAAAGCAGGCGCGGCAGCTTGCGCGCCACCATCGCCTGCACGGCGGCTTGATCGCCGGCACCGATGCGCCGTACCAGTTCCTCGTCCGGATCGGCGCCCATCAATCGGGGCGCTCCCAATGGCCATCGTGCTGCATAACCTCTCGGTCATTGCTCCTGATTGGGAGCGGTTTTGTGGCCCGGCCGTTCCTCGGCGCTCATAACGCCGTCGCCGTTCTTGTCGAGCCTGGCGAAGCGCTTGGCCAAGAAGGCGTCGAGCTCGGATTTGTCGACGAAGCCGTCCTTGTTGGCGTCCATCCGCGCGAAGGATTTGGCCGGATCGCCCTTGGCCTTGCGCTGGGTCTGGAACGCCGTCCACTCGGCGAGGCTGACCTTGCCGTCGCCGTCGGTGTCCGCCCGCATGAAAGTCTTTTCCCGGCGCGCCTCGAACTTTTCCAGGGTAATGCCGGGCCTGGCGGAGGCGGATGCGATTGGCGCCGGCTGCGCCGGCGCGGTGGCATGCGTCGCTGTCTGGGCGGCCGCGGCGGCGGCCTGCAGGCCAAGGGCAACGACAAATATCGAACGGCGGATCATGCTCTCGTCTCCGGTTGCGCATGGCCATTGGCGGCCACGCTTCAGCCGTTAAACGCGGCAACAGGGAAAATCCGTCGGTCGTTTCTGACGAGACAATTAGCAAGAGTCCGGCAAGAAGCCGGGCCGGAGCCGATCGGGAACGAGGGTGAGCGAAACTATTTCCGTTCGTCGACCACCATCAGCTGATCCGGCTTGAAGCCGGCATGTTGCGGGGTCCAGACGTCGCCGTCACGGTTGAACCAGTGGCACAGATACGTGCCCGAGGCAGCGCCATCACTCACCGTCATCTCCGGGCCTCCGGATTTTAGCCTGACGATGTCACCGGTCTTGAAAGTGTTGGGCATTTTGGCCTCCTTGCTAGAGACCGGGAGTTTCCCACCAACAGCGATTCTCGACAATGCCCGAGATTCGCTGCAAAGCCCGGAAGAGCGTGCGTTCCGCTTTCAGCCTCTGGGTAAAGGAGGTCGCCTGGCCGCACGCGGCGCGCAGGAGAGGGCATCGTCGCAGCCGCGGCGATCACTCCGGCACGCCGGCGATGCCCAGCGCCTCGACGTAGCGCTCGGCGAACACCTTGTCCAGCCACGGGTTGATCTGTCTCTGCAGGGTGAGCGTGAAGGTCGGGAACGCCTCCATCAGGCGGCGCGCCGCGGCCTGCGCCTCGTCCAGCCGGTTGAGCTTGACCAGCGCCATGATCACCACGCGGTGCGAGGAGCCGTAGTTCGGCATCTCGTGCAGCGCGCGTTCTCCCCATGCCAGCGCTTCCTCGTAGCGCTCGAGCATCAGATAGCTCATCCCGATGCCGGAGAGCGCGATGCCTTTCTCGGGGTCGACCGGACTCAGCCGCATCGCCCTGTGAAAGTGCTCGATCGCCACGAGCGGGCGGCTGGAATGCGCGTTCACCCAGCCGCTGCCGGTATGGCCCTGCGCCGAATTGGGGTTGAGCAGCAGGGACCGTTCGATCGTGCCCAGCGCCATCTCGTATTCCTTCGCGCTGTAGGCGATCACCTGCGCCGCGAAGCGCAGGCTCGTGGGGTCGTCGCGCGCTTCCGCCAGCACCTCGCGCGCCATACGCGCGGCGACTCGCACATCGTCGGGTTCGTGCCAGCACTGGCTCACAGATAAGCTGCGGATATAGGCGCCGAGTGCCTTCGCCAAGGTGAAGCCCGGGTCGATGCTAAGCGCCTCGTTGGTGAGTCGGCGTACATCGGCAAAGCCTTCGCGCGTCATGCTGTAGAAGCGCGGCAGTGCGCGAAGATAGAGGTCGTAGGCGCTGATGTAGTCGGTCGGCTTCATGCGCGCCTGCTTGATCTCCTCCAGCCGGATGCTCGGCTCGACAGCACCGACGACGCTCTCGGTCACCTTGTCCTGCAAGTCGAAGATGTCGCTCACGTCGCCTTCGAAGCGGCCGGTCCAGACATGGTGACCGCTGATCGCGTCTACCAACTGCCCGCTGATGCGCACGCGCGATCCGGCTCTGCGGATGCTGCCTTCGAGCACGTAGCGGACGCCCAGCTCGCGCCCGACCTGGCGCAGGTCGACCGCCCGGCCCTTGTAGGTGAAGGACGAGTTGCGGGCGATCACGAAGAAGGAGTTCACCCGGCTCAATCCCGTGATGATGTCCTCCACCAGCCCGTCGGCGAAGTATTCCTGGTCAGGGTCGCCGCTCATGTTGGTGAAAGGCAGAACCGCGATCGAGGGCTTCTCGGGCAGGGGAGGCGGTGCAGCCACCGAGGCGCTGGCGTCGGTCTCGACGCGGTAGGCGCGCACGGGACGCTCGATGTTCTTGAGGCGCAGGTTGCCGAGCGGCGTGAAGCCGCAGTCGAGCTTGCCCTGGAGGTGGTCGTAGGCGGTGCCCGAGACGACCACGGTCCCGGGATCGGCGGCGCTTTCGAGGCGGGCGGCGATGTTGACCCCGTCGCCGTAGAGGTCGCCGTCCTCCTCGCAGACCACGTCGCCGAGATTGACGCCGATGCGCAAGCGAATCCGCTCTTCCTCCGGCGTTTCCGCCTCGTGTTCCGCCACAGCCTGCTGGATCGCCACCGCCGATGTCACCGCATTGACGACGCTCGCGAATTCGCAGAGCATGCCGTCGCCGGTGAGCTTGACGATGCGTCCCTGGTTCTCGGATACCAGCGGCTCGAGGAGGTCCTTGCGGTAGGCCTTCAGCCGCTCGAGCGTGCCGCGTTCGTCGCGCTCCGTCAGGCGCGAATAGCCAACCACGTCGCAAGCCAGGATCGCTGCGAGGTGGCGCTGCGTGCTCATTACACGGCTCAGCCAGGCGCCTGCACGCGGGCCGTCCCGCGTCCATGTCCTGCCGGCTTCCATGCGCCTCACCTGCACGCTATCCATCTTTCCCAATCTCCGCCCGTCGCTGGAACGGAGAGCAACTTGACCTTGCCCTCACGAGATTCCGCTATCCAGCTTGCGAAGCGTGGAGCGTTCAGTCGCGCTACAGTCAACCAACGACCCGCCCACGCAGCCTCTGGGGACGCTGACGCCACTTCCAGAAGGCCGGGGATGTTGGCTGGCTTGTGTAACCGGTTGACGCCACCGTGGCGGCGCTTTTGTATCGGCATCACACCGAACACTCACGCTTGGAGGTGCTGAGGTCGGCAAGCGGCGAAATGCTGCCGTACGACGCCGCAGCGTTTCGGCTTAGGGCGATCTTGGGTGGGTTTATGGGCGAACCCAAATCCACCCGACACGTATGGTATTGGAATTACACGCTTTTAGGAAACTGGTGCCGCTTGCGGGCGTATCAATCCAATATCGTCGCATTTCAGGTCGGCTCAACCCCTAGCAATCTCGTTGATTTTGCTAGGGGTTCTTGTTTCGTTCAAAGTCATATTCTATCATCCTGCATCATCCCATCTCGGGGGAAAAGGTGGATAGGCGGGTGGATTGAAATGGGGCGTGGTCTCAACCGGCTCAGCGCTGTAGCGGTCAAAACTGCAAAGGTCGGCAAGCATGCCGACGGCGGTGGCCTCTGGTTGCACAAGCGAGAGGATGGGGGCGGCCAATGGGTACTGCGGTACACTATCCACGGCCGGCGCCGGGAGATGGGTTTGGGCTCGTCGACCGATGTGTCGCTGAAGGAAGCTCGGGAAGGTGCCGAGCGCTGGCGCGGAGTTCTGCGAACTGGTGCCGATCCGATCAAAGAACGGGAACGCCTGAAGCGCGAAGCGGCGCGAAATCTGCACCTACTGAAGGACATCGCCGAAGACGCCTTCGAGGCGCGCAAGGCTGAGCTTAAGGGAGATGGCAAGGCAGGACGGTGGTTCACTCCGCTTGAGCAGCACATTTTGCCGAAGCTCGGTAAAGTGCCGGTTTCGGATCTGAACCAGCAAGACATCCGCGACGTCCTCAGTCCTATCTGGCACAAGAAAGCCGAAACCGCTCGCAAGGCAATCAACCGCTTGGCGATCTGCTTGAAGCATGCGGCAGCGCTCGGGTTGGAGGTGGACCTACAGGCGACCGAAAAGGCTCGGGCCTTGCTCGGAAAGCAGCGCCACAAGCCGCAGAACATCCCTGCGCTGCCGTGGCAGGAAGTGCCAGCGTTCTATGCGTCGATCGACGACGGGTCGGTCACGCACCTCGCGCTGCGGCTTTTGATCCTAACTGGCGTGCGGTCGGCACCGGTCCGCTTCATTCATGAGAGCCAGATACACGGGGACATCTGGACGATCCCGGCCGAAGCGATGAAGGGTCGACTGGACAAGACCGCCGCCTTTCGCGTGCCACTATCAAAAGAGGCACATCAAGTCGTGGCTGCTGCGCAGCGACACGCTCGGGGCGGCTACCTATTCCCAAGCGTCAGGAAGGGCGTGATCTCCGACATGACCATGAGCCGGTTGATGGAGCGAGCCCAGATGACGGCTCGTCCCCACGGCTTCAGGTCGAGCTTGCGCGACTGGCTCGCGGAAGCGACAGACACACCTCACGAAATCGCCGAAACCATGCTCGGCCACGTCGTCGGCGGCGCCGTGGAACGAGCTTATCGAAGAACAGACTTCCTGGAGCAGCGCCGGGTGCTCATGGAGAAATGGGCAAACCATGTTCTTGGCCGGGAAACCGACGATCTTTAAAGTGGTGCAGGGGTAGACCGATGTTTGCCAAGGAAGGGTTTACACCGCTGTCCATCTTAAGGGGTAGAGTCCCGCCGCGCGTCTCTGAAGCATTGTTGCGGGACGCGATCGACCTTCTATTTTACGCCGCTTGGGGCCGGGCTCGCAACTTCGATCTCCTGTTGCGTTTGTCGCCAGCGTCAGTCCATGAGAATGCATTTCTTAAGACCTTCTACGACAAGGCGTATGCTGTTTCCCCGCGCGGGGAGGTAATGCTTATCGACATGCGGTCGATAGTCGAGACTTTTAGACTCGGAGGGGTGCTGGCACACGACGTAGCGAAGAGAAGTGGCGACGTCCCCGAGGATCTGAAACAATCCTATCGGTTGTGCGGAGCGACCTTCAAGGAGATCGACGAGGTATTCCGTAGCTCCCGCACGGGCATAAACCACCCCACCAGCAAAGGGGTGTTTACCGACATTTTCAGCCAATTCAGACTTTGCACGAGCTTTCTCAACATGCCTGTCTTTTTCGAACGGGGAGGCATGACAATTTGCTTCGACGCATATGAATACGGCCGGTCCCTAGATCTCCCCAGCGCCGTGGGTGCGGCCGGCCTGGTAAAGATGCTGCGGCCATTTGAGGGGTGGTCGCTCTGCACTACTGATGAGTTCGTCAAAGAAGAATGGCCCGAAAGGCTAAAGAGCGCCGTCGCTGGTATCGAGATCGGCGAGGAGAATAAGAAGGTAGGCCGGCCGGCAGACAAGGTGATGGATACGGCCAAAGCCTATGCCGAATTGTACCCGGCCGGCCATGGCGAGGAAGCCTGGTTGAAGGTGCTCCGCAGGGTCAATGAAAAAACGGGCAGATCAGTCTCGGTAGACACGCTTAAGCGCGCAGTGACACTCAATGGAAATGGGAAAGGGATCGACTAGGTGTTTTCAGCTTTAGGTTATATTCCTTTCCGCGACTTGTTTCACAAATTTCAAATGACCGACCTGAACACCAACGTGTCCCGTGGTTCCACTGACATCTTCAGGTCTATACCTCCAGAAAGCGTGCCGAGGCTTCTACGCGAGGCCTCTCCTGCAGATTTGGTTGAGGGCTCGCTCTTAGAGTCGATCGCGCGAGACGCATATCTTTGTTCGCCGGCCGGTGCAGTTCTCAAATTTGATCTGCGGTCCGCGCTGGAGTATGTCGATTTCTGGGATTTTACAGTTTTCGACGTCATGAGAATGGAGGACGAGCATCCGAACTGTGAAGCGATGCCGGAGCACTTCTATCTGAAATATAACCTTATTCGATATCCATTCGACGATTTGACCCGGGATATGAATGGAGACAAGCAAGGGCCTTTGCATTTTCTCGAGACGAGCGGGCTAGAATTTCAGAATTCAAAGTTTGCGCTTTTTCACGACCGGGTCGGGTACACGATCTCTTTTGACGCATTCGACTTCATTCGGCGCGCCCACAACTTTATTGGCGACGCCGAATTTTTGCCCCTAAAGGACGTACTTGTTCCTTTTTGCGGCTGGTCCATTTGCGTGAAAGAGGACTACGCCAGGGAACAATGGCTGGCCGATTATCGCAAAGCCTTTGCTACGCGTGGCCACGCTTCGACGGAACCCAGCGCGGGACGTCCTGCCATCATCCGACGCAAGACCAAGGAGGCGTATGAAGCGCTGTTCCCTCAAGGGCACAAAGGTAAACCCTGGCTGGCGGTTCTGCGCCTCGTCAATCAACGCACTGGGTATTCCGCATCCGTCGATACCCTCAAGCGTGCAATTCGCGCATCCTACTAAGCAAAATGCCCATTAATTTGCTGCAGAATGGGTCGCAAAACTCCAAGCAAATTGGCTTTGCTGGTTTGCCTGTTCTGCGTACGTTCCCCTAGCCGGCCGCATCACTCATGCTCAGCCCATATCGCAATCGCGTAGGGCTATCTAATGAATATCAGCGACCCGCTGCTGACCGCAAAGGAGAGCGCCGCTTTCCTGCAGGTCAGCATCCCGACCTTCTGGCGACGCGTTGCCGATCGCACCGTACCGCCGCCTGTGAAAATTGGCGCCCTAAGCCGGTGGCCGCAGTCGGAAATCTCAGCCGTAATCGAAAAGGCGAAGGCCTCTCGGGACATGGGTGTCTCGAATGGGCAATGACATCACGGCCGACCAGGAAGCCGCCTTTAACGAGTGGCGGACCTTGGCAGCCCGCGCGGTTGAAACCAAGGATCTTTCGGACGCCATCGCCTCTGGCAAGGCGTTTGCCAGATTTCACTACCTCTTTGTTGAACGTGATGTGCGGCCGGATATCTCGGCGATCCGATCGAGGGGTGCGTAGTGATCAAGACCACGACGCTTCCGGCGGAAGAGAACGCCCGCCTTGCTCAATGCGAGCAGATCATTGAACGCGGGTTCACCGTGTTCTTCGAAGTCGGCCAGGCCTTGGCCGAAATCCGCGACGCCAAGCTGTACCGCGCCAGCCACGATACCTTCGAAGACTACTGCAAAGCGCGGTGGGACATCGGCCGATCGAGGGCCTACGAGCTGATCGACCAAGCCACGGTCGTGAAGGCGATTACCGATGCCGGCGTGAATTTGTCCGCCGTGGCGGACATTTCGAAACGTGACGTTCGGGAGCTCAAGAAAGACCTTCCCGCCGCCGCCAAGCAGATCAAGGACAAGATCAAAAAGGGCGCTGCGCCGACGGAGGCAACCGCCGCTGTCATCGCGCAGATGACCGCCAAGAAGGACCATCCAAAGGCGGACCGGAAGGCACAACAGGTGGAGTTCGATCGCCAGCGCGACGAAGCCCGCGCAAAGTTGCCTGATGCCATCCGGCAGAGCGAGGCGGCGAAAGAAGCAGCAATCGCGCAAAAGCTGCGCACTGTGCAGGATTTGACCGATGCCGAGCGCATCGCCGAGCTCGAGGAAACGGTACGCATCCTTGAAGGGGATATCGAAAAGCTGAAAGCCGAGAACGCCAAGTTCGGCGACATGAAGGTGCTTTTCGACCAGGGCGGTTTTGAAGCTGTCATCGCAGCGAAGGACGAGCAGATTCGCGTGCTCAATACACGGGTATCGTCCGAGAGCGCGGACAAAGCCAGTTGGGCGAAGTCGGCCGGATATTGGAAAGCTCAAGCTCAAAAGCTCGGCTACACCAGCCAGGACGATATCGTAATCCCGCTCGACGGCGCTGAGTTCGGAGGCGTTGCTTGAGCGACGTTCAAGAACTGCTGCTGCGAGTTCGCAGGCTCGGCGCCAATCTGATCGCCGACGACAAGGGCCTTCGCGTCATAAACGGCTCCAAGCTGCCGAAAGAGGCGCACGCCTACATCACCAAGCACAAGGTGACGATCGCCGCCTTCCTGTTTTCCGACGAGCACGCCGACCGCGAAGAGCGTGCCGCCATCATCGAACATGACGGTAAGGCGCCGCGCGAATGGGCAGAGCAGTTCGCGGATATCCTCGCCAAGCGCCGGCCGGCCGGTGTGTCGGATCTTGACTGGTCGTGGTTCCTGACCCGCTGCGGTCAGATCATCGACGAAGCACCGGCGAGGGCTGCATAGGATGCTGGCGCCGGCTTACTCCAACATCGTCCTTCGTCCGCACCAGGAAACGTCGGTTGAGACTGTACGGCAGAAGATGCGGGAAAAGCAGCGTCGTGTGATCCTGGTCGCGCCCACGGCCTTCGGCAAGACCGAATGCGCCGCTTGGATCATCCAGCAAAGCCTCGATAAGGGCGCGCGCGCCTGGTTCATCGTCGACCGTGTGACGCTCATCAACCAGACGAGCAAGCGCTTCTACAGCTACGGTATCGATCACGGCATCATTCAGGCCGAACATCCGCTGACCGATCCGACGAAGCAAATCCAGATCGCATCGGCGCAGACCATCGCCAAGCGCAGCTTCGACTACCTGCCGGATCTGATCGTTGTCGACGAAGCGCACTGCGAATATCAGGCGGTGCTCGATCTCATTGAGCGCGCCGGCCGCGCCTACGTCATCGGTCTGACCGCGACGCCGTTTACCGCCGGCATGGCCGACCATTGGGACGCGCTGATAAACGGCGCGACCGTCAACCAACTGCTCGCTCAGAAATGGCTGACGCCGCTCAGGATTAAAGCCTGCGTCACGCCGGACATGCAGGGCGCCAAAAAGAAATTCACCGGCGAGTACGAGGACGAGGAAGCCGGCCAGCGCGGCATCATCATCATCGGCGACGTGGTGCAGACATGGGTCGAGCAGACGCAAAAGCACTTCGGCCGCCCGGTGAAGACCATCGTCTTCTCACCATCAGTCAAGCACGGCGAAGAGCTTTGCCGTCAGTTCGCCGAGGCCGGTTTCAACTTCCAGCAGATTTCCTATCTCGACGGGTCCGACCGCGAACGGCAAGACAAGATCGACGAGTTCAGCAAGCCGGACAGCGCCATTCACGGCCTGGTTTCGTGCGCGGTGCTGACCAAGGGCTTTGACGTACCGGACGTGCTCTGCGGCATTTCCTGTCGCCCGTACCGCAAGTCTTTCAGCTCACATATTCAGGAGATGGGCCGCGTCATGCGCACGGCGCCTGGCAAAGAGTTCGGGCTCTGGCTCGACCATTCCGGCAATAGTATCGCATTCGCCGATGATACCGCCTGGCTCTACGAGTACGGCGTGGGCAGCTTGTCTGATGCCGAGAAGCGCGACAGCACCGTGCGCGAGCCGACAGAGAAGGTTCGGCGCGAGCACTTTTGCCACAACTGCGGCATGAAGCTTGAAGCCGGCGTTGACACCTGCGTCGGCTGCGGCGAGACGCGGCGCAAGCGCGGTGAAATCGAAATCGTTCATGGCGAACTGATTGACCTGGACATCACCACCCGCGCCACCTTCCAGCCGCGCAAAGGCCTGCGGGCCGATTGTCTCGACGATCCGCGCGCCATGTGGAACGCGGCGCTTGCCTACACTCTGGCCAACAGCTCCAAGGGCGAGGAAGCGGCCCGGAAATGGGCCTATGGCGTATGGCGTGGCATCTACCCCGGCAGCAAGCTCCCCTACGGCCTATTCGACGCGCCTTGCCATCAAAGCACGGTGAAGGCGTCCGAGTACCAGCTTATCGAGCGCGAAATCAGACGGTTCCGCAAGCAGCCGAGGCGCGCGGCATGAGCATCATCATCGACGGCGAGATTCTACCGCCACGCCGAAAGGCAAAACCAGGGGCTGCCACCGACGCGGTTATCAAAGGTCCAAAACCAACCTTTGATAACCGGGGGGACGCCCCTCCTAGTTCAGGCGCGGCCCGAGCACATCAGATCCTGAACATCCTGACGGCTGCCGGTCAGCCGCAATGGGGCAAGATCGGGCATCTGCCGCGAACGGGCGATATCGTGGATGCGCTCGGTCTGCCCCGAACAAAAACCGCCTTCGCATCGGTATCGCGCTCGCTTGCGCGCTTGGAACGTGCGGGCCGCATTGTGTCCTACGCGCCGGCAATGGCCACACGAGGCAACGGTTTCCATTGGGCGGTGAAGCCATGAGCATCGAGGGCGCCATTGAAAAAGCCTGCTCGGCAGTCGGGATCAACCCGCCGAAGCGGCGCGACTACGGCAAGTGGCTTCAGACCGACACGCTGTCGGGCAAGAACGGCAAAGGCGACGGCCGGGTCATCATCAACGATACGCATGTGACCGCACACAACTGGCAAACCGGCGAGAACGTCACGGTTGGCATCGGCGGCGACATCGAGAAGCGCGAACAGAAAAAGATCGCTGAACAGGTCCAGGCGGCAAAGCGCAAGCAGGCGGCGGACGCGGCGCGCGCGACCCGGATCGCCACCGACATGATGGCGACCGCCAAAACCAGTTGCCATCCGTATCTGATCATCAAGGGTTTCCGAGACGAGAAGGCTATGGTCATTGGCGCTGCTGATGTGCGTCGAATCGGCGGCGACTATCTCGTGCCGGGCGACGACTGCCAGGCAGCAGTGATCATTCCGGCTCGCGTCGGCGGCCAGGTCACATCCGCCCAATTGATCTGGGAAGACGGCACCAAGAAGTTTCTCTATGGCGGCTCGACTGCGGGTGCCATGCACCGTGTATCGAGCGGCGTCGACACATGGCTTTGCGAGGGCTACGCGACCGCGATCACCGTGCGCACCGCGCTGCATGGCATGAAGGTCAAGCCGACGGTGCTGTGCTGTTTCTCGGCCGCCAACGTCGCGGCGATCGCCGGCCGGATCGAGGGGCGAGCATTCATAGCGGCGGAGAACGACAAGCCGCTGGTCCAGTTCGGCGGCCTCGGCACAAGCGAGTATTACGCCCGGAAGACTTCCTTGCCCTACGGCAAGCCGGACATCGGGTCCGATTTCAACGACCTCTATCAGAAGGCCGGCATCTTCGTGGTGCAGCGCGCGCTGACCGCCATTATGGCGGGGAAAGGCGCCGCGTGAAGGAAGAGCTCGACAGCTCGAAGGCATCGTTCAAGCTCGACCTGATCGAGACCGCAAACGCGGATCCGATGCTGTCACCCTCCGATTTCAAGTTGCTTTCGGCCTATGTCGCTGTCCTGAAATGGCCTTCGTGCAAGACGTGGCTGGCCGCGTCGCTCGCCATGGCGATGACAGGCTTGAGCGAGCGGCAGTTCAGGATTAGCCGGGCGTGCTTGCTCGGCAAGAATGAAGCTGGGCGGGCGTATCTGGTGCCAGCCAGGTCCGCCGGTAAGATAGCAACCTATCGATTGGTCAACCCGTGGCGCGATGAAGCCCGCCAGCACATCGCCGCCATTACGGCCTATCACAAGGAAGTCGAGCGCCAGAAAAAAGCAAAAAAACGCGCTGGTCTGTCCCTGCAAAATCTGCCGGGACACAAGGCCGATTGTCCCTGCAAAATCTGCCGGTCTGTCCCTGCAAATTCTGCCGCCTATTCCCCCTCAGAGATTACCCCAAGAGAAGAAGAAGCCGGTGATGAGAAACCCGGCTCCAACGTCCTGCCATTCAACAAACGGAAAGCTTCATGACCACGACGATGATTTCCCTCGTCCAGGATGAGTTGGACGACGCCTACCATCTGGCGGTGTTCGATTGCGACGAAGCGCTGGCGCAGACCGTGCGCCGCGTCTTGAGGCGACATCCCGAGAACCCGTTGAGGCCTGCTTGATGGAGCAGCGCTCTCGCCCCCGCCAGCCGTTCTATGCCTACTCGCCTTTCAACAAGAGAGGCGGGAAGCTGCCGGCCGAAGTCATCCAGACGCGCAACCGCATTCTGGACATGTGGGCGGAAATGGCCAGCTACGACGTGATCGCGGAAAAGCTCGACATCTCGATCAGCACGGTGGTCGACTGCATCGCCCGGGCGAGAGAAAACAAAGACCCTCGCACCGAGCGGCCATTCAAGAACAAGAAGATCCAGCGCGCCGATCGCCGACGGCGCCAGATAAAGCAGCTCGCCGCCGACGGCTACGGCGCCAGCGAGATCGCCAAGCGGCTTACAGTTTCGAAGCGGCTGGTTCAGATCAGGTTGAAGGAAGGCACCAATGGCTAGACCTACGATCTATAGCGACGACATCGCCAACACCATCTGCGAACAGATCGCCGAGGGCAGAAGCCTGCGGTCGATTTGCCTCGATGAAGCCATGCCCGCGAAGTCGACAGTGTTTGCATGGCTTGCTGATTCCGGCCGCGACGATTTCCGGACCAAGTACGTGCATGCGCGCGAGGCTCAGGCTGACGTGCTGGTCGATGAGATGACCGACATCGCCGACGACGGCAGCAACGACTGGATGGAACAGAAGAACAGCGA
>NZ_RZST01000078.1:0-19100 GCF_003997575.1 Mesorhizobium sp. M1A.F.Ca.IN.022.07.1.1 | reverse complement strand
GGTCAAGCAGACGGAGCCGAAGCCGACACCCGCCAAGGAGCCGACGCCAGCACCGCCGAAGGACACGACCGCCGCCATCCAGAAGGAAGAGGTCAAGCCGGACGCCGTCGCCGAGGCGATCGCCAAGGAGCAGCCGACCGAGGAGGCTAAGCTTCCGGACTCGGCACCCGCCCCTGCAGCGCGGCCGAAGCCGCAGCCCGCTCCCGCCGAAAGCGCCAAGGCGCCGGAACGCAAGGACGCGGAAAAGCCGGTGAAGGAAGCTTCCTCGAAGCCGAAGTCGGATGAAAAGCAGTTCAACGCCGACGAGGTTTCAGCACTTCTGGACAAGCAGAAGCCGTCCGGTGGCGGCGCCAAGCGCTCCACCCAGCAGTCGTCGCTCGGCGGCGAGAAGGATCAGGGCCAGAAGCTGTCCAAATCCGAGCAAGGCGCGCTCGAAGCTCAGCTCGGCGGCTGCTGGACCTTGCCCGTTGGACTGGAAGGTTCGGAGAACTTCGTCGTCGTGGTCCGGTTCAATCTCGATACCAACGGCAAGCTCGACGGCCGCCCGTCGGTCGAGCAGTCGAGCGGCAACCGGCAGTTCGACGAAAGCGCAGTGCGCGCGGTTCAAAAATGCGACGTGGCCGGCCTGCAGGTTCCCGCCGGCAAGCAGGATATTTGGAACGACATCCGGGTCACCTTCGACCCAAGGGAGATGCTTGGCCTATAGGCCTTGCGTCGGAACCATCAAAGAAGAGAAGCGAGAAGACATGAGATCTTTCCTCAAGCCGCTCCTGACGATTGCAGCCATGGCGCTGGGCATGACGACCGCCGCCACCTTGCCGGCCTGGGCGCTCGTCGAGCTCAACGTCAACAAGGGCAATGTCGAGCCGCTGCCGATCGCCATCACTGACTTCCAGTCCAATGGTGAGCTCGGCGCCCAGATCACGGAGATCGTCACGGCCGACCTCAAGCGTTCCGGCCTGTTCGCGCCGATCGACAAGAGCGCTTTCATCGAGAAGATCTCCGGCCCGGACGCCACGCCGCGCTTCGACGACTGGAAGGTGATCAATGCGCAGGCGCTGGTCACCGGCAGCGTCGGCAAGGAAGCCGACGGCCGTATCCGCGCCCAGTACCGGCTATGGGACACCTTTGCCGGCCAGCAGATGGCCGGGGAGCAGTTCTTCGCCAATGACGCCAATACCAGGCGCGTCGCCCATATCATCGCCGATGCGATCTACGAGCGGCTGACCGGCGAGAAGGGTTATTTCGATACGCGCGTCGTCTTCGTCGACGAATCCGGCGCCAAGAACGCGCGCAAGAAGCGTCTCGCCATCATGGACCAGGACGGCGCCAACGTCCGCTACCTGTCGGACGGCCGTTCGATCGTGCTGACGCCGCGCTTCTCGCCGAACCGGCAGGAAATCACCTACATGTCCTATGAGAGCGGACAGCCGAAGGTGTATCTGCTGCAGATCGAGACCGGACAGCGCGAGCTGGTCGGCAATTTCCCCGGCATGACGTTCGCGCCGCGCTTTTCGCCCGATGGCCAGAAGGTGATCATGAGCCTGCTGCGCGATGACGGCAACTCCAACATCTTCGCCATGGATCTGAGAAGCCGTTCGACCACGCGGCTCACCGACTCGACCGCCATCGACACCTCGCCCTCCTATTCGCCCGACGGCTCGCAGATCGTCTTCACCTCCGACCGCGGCGGCGGCAGCGGCCGCTCGCAGATCTACGTCATGGGTGCGGACGGCTCCAACCCGCACCGCATCTCGTTCGGCGACGGCGTCTATTCCACGCCGGTGTGGTCGCCGCGCGGCGACCTCATCGCCTTCACCAAGCAGTCGGGCGGCGAGTTCCAGATCGGCGTCATGAAGACCGACGGTTCGGGCGAGCGCATCCTGTCCTCCGGCTTCCAGCAGGAGGGGCCGACCTGGGCGCCGAACGGTCGCGTGCTGATGTTCTTCCGCGACTCCGCCGGCGGGCCGAAGCTGGTCACGGTCGATCTTACCGGCCGCAACGAGCAGCAAATCCCGACCTCGAACTTCGCCTCGGATCCGGCCTGGTCGCCGCTGCTGGAGTAGGCAGAGGAACGGAAGAATTTAAGAACGGCGAACTGAGGAAAATGGAGGACCGGGGGCGCTTGTAAATCTCAGAGAGAAGCTGGCTTAATTTCTTCCTTCAATTCCTCAGTTCTTCAGTTCCTCAATTCCCCCTTTTTTCATGTTTTGGCCGCATTTCCGCCTACGGTCGCCGCGCATTGTGAGCCTAGCTAAATCGGCCGAGGACGGCGGCTCGAAACGAAAAATTAACCGTGTTTCTTGAATGCCGGTTAACCCAAACGTGGTTACTGGGTGATCAACGAAATCACTCGAATGCGAAGGAGAGGCGGCATGGGCCGTATCGCAGCACTTACCAGAAATCCGGCGATGATCGCGCTGGTGGCGGCTCTGGCCATCACCGGCTGCGCCTCGAAGAAGACGCCGAACAGCGCCGCCGATCTCGGCCTCAACGGCGCCGGCTCTGCCACGCCCGGCTCGGCGCAGGACTTCACCGTCAACATCGGCGACCGCATCTTCTTCGACACCGACTCCTCGTCGATCCGCGCCGACGCGCAGACGACGCTGTCGCGCCAGGCGCAGTGGCTCAACCAGTACAGGCAGTATGCCATCGTCATCGAAGGCCATGCCGACGAGCGCGGCACGCGCGAGTACAATCTGGCGCTGGGCGCCCGCCGCGCCGCTGCCACCCGCGACTTCCTGGTTTCGAAGGGCGTCGCAGCCAACCGCCTGAAGACGATCTCCTACGGCAAGGAACGCCCGGTCGCCGTCTGCGACGACATCTCGTGCTGGTCGCAGAACCGCCGCGCCGTCACCACGCTCTCGGGCGCCGGTTCCTGACGCGCCGCACCGGAAATCGATATCGATTTTCGGAAACGCTCATAAGCGCCACAGCGTCCTTGGCGCGTCCGACGACGCGCGGCGCTGTGGGCGGCACAAATACAACATCGCTGAACGAAAGGCGGCCTCCGAGCCGCCTTTTTCATATGCGACAGCTTGAAACAAAATTTGGCCGAAGTCTCGCGTCCTGCTAAGAGCGCGAGGGCGCTTTATCCCCCTCCGATTTGGAAAGGCGCATCGGGCCAACAGATTTCACGGCGAGAGACATAATGCATTTCAGAACGGTCCTGAGCGGCACGCTTGCGCTGCTGCTCGTATCAAGCATCGCAGGCGTCGCAGCCCCGGCGGACAGCGGGCAATCCTCGGACAGCGGGTTCACTTTCCATCTGCCGACGCTCGGCATTTTCGGCGACAAGAAGAAGACCGAGCAGGCGCAAGTCGCCCAGCAGGACGGCGCCGGCATGACCGGTCTGGAGGATCAGATCCGCCAGATGAACGGCAAGCTTGAGGAGCTCAATTTCCAGATCCTGCAAATGCAGGAGCAGATGCGCAAGCAGCAGGAGGACAACGAGTTCCGCTTCCAGCAGCTCGAAGGCGGCTCGCAGGGCGCGAAGCCAACGGGCCAAAAGAAGTCGGAGGCCGCGCCGCAGGACGGCAGCAACGGCAACACGAATATGGGCGATGCTGGCGCCGGCGACAGCGGCACCGATACCAACGTGGCAACGGCTCCGGCGACGCAAGCTCCGCCCGGCACGGCTCCGCAGGACGATGGCGGCGGCAAGAGCGTCGGCGACGTCATCGTCGAGTCTCAGACCGGCGACCCGGGCAAGTTGATCACCGGCGCGCCGCCGAAGACCTTCGGCACCATTACCGTCGACAAGAACGGCAATGTCGTCAATGCCGACCCCGCCCCGCAGGCGGGCTCGCAGACGGAAGCTCCCGCGGCTACGGCAAACGCGCCTGCCGCCGAGACCGGCGGCAAGCCTGGCAAAAGCAAGTCCGGCGGCACGGTCATGGCCTCGCTGCCCTCGACCAACAATCCGGACGAGCTCTACCGCAACTCCTACCAATTCATCCTGTCGGGCGACTATCCCACCGCCGAGCAGGGTTTCCGCGACCATATCTCGCGCTTTCCCAAGGACGCCAAGGCGGCGGACGCGCATTACTGGCTGGGCGAATCCCTGCTTGGCCAGCAGAAATATCGCGACGCGGCGGAGGTTTTCCTGGCCGCCAGCAAGGATTATCCGAAGGCCAAGAAGGCGCCCGACATGCTGCTCAAGCTCGGCGTATCGCTGGTCGGCCTCAAGCAGAACGACGTGGCCTGCGCCACTTTCAACGAGATCGGCAAGCGCTACCCGGATGTTTCCGGCACGCTGAAGGAACGCATCAAGCAGGAAAAGGCGCTGGCCTCGTGCTAGCTTGCGTGTCGTTGTCCCGGAATCGGGACCGCTTGTGGACGACGCGCAGTGATGTTCGGTACCGAGACTGACCTTTCGGATCGCCTTTTCCAAGACTTCGACTTCTCCCACGGCGCCGTTGCGGCCGTGTCCGGCGGCAGCGACTCGACCGCCCTTCTCCATCTGCTCAAGCACCATCTCGACCGTACCCTGCCCGCGGCAAGGCTGCTTGCGGTGACGATCGATCATGACCTCAGACCAAGCTCGGCAGCCGAAGCGCAAGCTGTCGCCCGGCTTTGCGCCGAGCACGGCATCGCGCATCGCACGCTCGTCTGGTCCGGCTACAAGCCATCGACCGGCTTGCCAGCCGCCGCGCGCGAGGCGCGCTACCGGCTGCTGGCCGAGGCAGCCGAAGGGGAAGGCATCCGCACGGTGGTGACCGGACATACCGCCGACGACCAGGCCGAGACCGTGCTGATGCGGCAAGTTCGTGAAGAGGAGGCCCGCGACGAGGATCCACGCGACGGCCGCGGGCTCGCCGGCATGGCGCCCGCCACGCTCTACGATTGGCGGGTCTGGATCGCCCGCCCGCTGCTCGCCACGCGCCGCGCGGCATTGCGGGAGATGCTGAAGCGTCGCGGCATCGGCTGGACCGAGGATCCGACCAATGTCGACCGGCGCTTCGAGCGGCCGCGCCTGCGCATCTGGCTTGCAGGCAGAGATGGCGAGGCGCGTTTCAAGGAAGCAATCGCGAAGGCCGGACAGGCAGCCGCCGAGCGCGAGAACCTCGGCCAGCGTGCGGCGGCGCTGATCGGCGCCTTCGCTAGCCAGCCGGCTCCGGGGCTCATCCGCCTTGATCGCGATTTCGCAAGTGGTGAGGATAGCGAAGCCGCCGTCTATGCATTTCGCATCCTGCTCGCCACGGTCGGCGGCGTCACGTTCCTTGTCGACGAGGCGCGTTGCCGGGCGCTGTTCGAGCATCTGCGGTCGGGGACGCTTTGCGCCACATTGTCGCGGACGGTGGTCGACGCGCGCCGCACCGGCATCTTCCTCCACCGCGAGGCCCGCAATCTGCCCGCGGTTCCGGCTGCTGAGCAGGCCCTATGGGACGGTCGGCGGAGGATCACATTGAGCGACAGGCCGAGCGGGTTGGTGATCGCGCCAGCAGGTCCCGGCGCCGCCAAGCGATTTACCCCGGAAGGCGACGTTCCGGCGAGCTTGCTGCGCAAGGCGCTGGCCGCCGAGCCCGCGCTGTGGCGCGGCGGCGAACGCCTTGATTTGGCTGGCGGTGATGCCGCGCCGCCGGCGATGGCGATCGTTCCTGCGGTGTCGCCCTTCACCCGCTTCCTGCCGTCCTTCGATCTCCGGCCCGCTGCCGCCGTCGCCGCGCTGATCGGCGCGCCGCCGCTGCCGCCGACGCCTTTTCGCGGCCATGATCGCGGCGGAGCATGGGCGAAAGCTTAACCGAGGCATGCTGTTCTGCTTGGCAAGGGGAGACGCTCTCCCTATGTTAGGCCCAAGCCTCCAATCATCATCGTGGGTCCGCGCGCGGACGCCAACAGGACAATAGATGAATCCGAATTATCGCAACCTCGCGCTCTGGGCGATCATAGCGGTCCTGCTCATCGCCCTGTTCAATCTTTTCCAGACGCCGCAGACGCGCGGCGCTTCGAGCGAGATTGCCTATTCGCAGTTCCTGCAGGATGTCTCTTCCGGCCGGGTCAAGAGCGTGACGATCGCCGGCGCCCGTATCTCGGGCAACTACACGGACAACGCCAACGGCTTCCAGACCTATTCGCCGGGCGATCCGTCGCTGGTCTCCAGGCTGCAGGACAAGAACGTCACCATCAACGCGCGGCCTGAAAGCGACGGTTCGAACTCGCTGTTCGGCTATCTGATCTCGTGGCTGCCGATGATCCTGATCCTCGGCGTGTGGATATTCTTCATGCGCCAGATGCAGTCCGGCTCCGGCCGCGCCATGGGCTTCGGCAAGTCGAAGGCGAAGTTGCTCACCGAGGCGCATGGCCGCGTCACCTTCCAGGACGTCGCCGGCGTCGACGAGGCCAAGGAGGACCTGGAGGAGATCGTCGAGTTCCTGCGCGATCCGCAGAAGTTCCAGCGGCTCGGCGGCAAGATCCCGCGCGGCGTGCTGCTGGTCGGCCCTCCCGGAACCGGCAAGACGCTGCTCGCCCGCTCCGTCGCAGGCGAGGCCAACGTGCCGTTCTTCACCATCTCCGGCTCGGATTTCGTCGAGATGTTCGTCGGCGTCGGCGCAAGCCGGGTGCGCGACATGTTCGACCAGGCCAAGAAGAACGCCCCCTGCATCATCTTCATCGACGAAATCGACGCCGTCGGCCGCCATCGCGGCGCCGGCCTCGGCGGCGGCAATGACGAGCGCGAGCAGACGCTGAACCAGCTGCTGGTCGAGATGGACGGCTTCGAGTCCAACGAAAGCATCATCCTGATCGCCGCCACCAACCGGCCCGACGTGCTCGACCCGGCGCTGCTCAGGCCGGGCCGCTTCGACCGCCAGGTGGTCGTGCCGAACCCCGACATCGTCGGCCGCGAGAAGATCCTCAAGGTGCATGTGCGCAATGTGCCGCTGGCGCCCAATGTCGACCTCAAGGTCATCGCGCGCGGCACGCCCGGCTTCTCCGGCGCCGACCTGATGAACCTGGTCAACGAATCCGCGCTGATGGCGGCGCGTCGCAACAAGCGGCTCGTCACCATGGCCGAGTTCGAGGACGCCAAGGACAAGATCATGATGGGCGCCGAGCGCCGCTCGTCGGCGATGACGCAGGCCGAGAAGGAGCTGACCGCCTATCACGAGGCCGGCCACGCCATCCTGGCGCTCAACGTGCCGACGGCCGATCCGCTGCACAAGGCGACCATCATCCCGCGCGGCCGCGCGCTCGGCATGGTCATGCAGCTGCCGGAAGGCGACCGCTATTCGATGAGCTACAAATACATGATCTCGAGGCTGGCGATCATGATGGGCGGCCGCGTCGCCGAGGAGTTCAAGTTCGGTAAGGAGAACATCACCTCCGGCGCCTCCTCCGACATCGAGCAGGCGACCAAGCTGGCGCGCGCCATGGTCACGCGGTGGGGCTTCTCCGACAAGCTCGGCCATGTCGCCTATGGCGACAACCAGGAAGAGGTCTTCCTCGGCCATTCGGTGGCGCGCCAGCAGAACATCTCGGAAGAGACCGCGCAGATCATCGACGCCGAGGTGCGCCGGCTGATCGACGATGCCTATTCCACCGCCAAGACCGTGCTGACCAAGAAGAAGAAGGACTGGATCGCGCTGGCCGAAGGGCTGCTCGAATACGAGACCCTGACCGGCGAGGAGATCAAGCAGCTGATCGCCGGCCACAAGCCCGCCCGCGACCTTGGCGACGACACGCCGCCCAGCCGCGGCTCGGCTGTGCCGAAAGCCGGCACCGGCGGCCGTCGCAAGAAGGGCCCCGAGCCCGAAGGCGGCATGGAGCCGCAGCCGCAGGGCTAAGGCTCGATCGAAAACGAAACATAAAAAACGACGCCGCGGCTCAGACCGCGGCGTTGTTGTTTGGGAGCTCACAGACGATTGGCGAGTCGCTCGCGGACCGCACCTGCAAGATCGGCGTCCGGCGCAAGCGCCAATCTTCCTTCTGGCTCATCACGCTTCTGGCTCGCATGGCACCCCGAACCTCCCGCGCAAAACGCACGAAACTGTTCGCGATGTCTTCGCACACCTGTTCGCGATGTCCTCAGTCCATATAGGGGGAGATTGGTAGCTTCGCCGGCGGGGGTTCTTTTGCGGCGCCGATATGCCTCTTTAAGCGCGTCCAACGAAAAAGCCCGCGCATCTCGCGATGCGCGAGCCTTGGTCTTGGAGGTAAGCGCTGAGCGATCAGCTCTTCAGCTTGGCGTTGCAGAGGCTGTAGAAGCCGCCGCCCTTCTGGATCCACCGCAGGCCGTTCAGCGTGTTGGCGTCCTTGTTGGCATAGTACTGCTCGAGGCAGGTGTGCATGCGGGCCTTGGCCGGCGTCTCGTTGGCGAATTTCGGCGAGACGGCGGTCGGGAAGGTCACGCCCTTCGGCGCAGCCACGCTGGGCTTTGCCGGTTCCTTGGTGAAAGTCGCCTCG
The DNA here is from genome assembly GCF_003997575.1 of Mesorhizobium sp. M1A.F.Ca.IN.022.07.1.1. Lineage (NCBI taxonomy): Bacteria > Pseudomonadati > Pseudomonadota > Alphaproteobacteria > Hyphomicrobiales > Phyllobacteriaceae > Mesorhizobium > Mesorhizobium sp. M1A.F.Ca.IN.022.07.1.1. Next base: position 10,697 of record NZ_RZST01000078.1, on the reverse strand, counting down.
GTCGGAGCCGGCACGGTGTCGTCGTCGTCGCCGGCGCCGCATTCGGCCTTGCGGAAGTCGTTCCACTTCATGCCGTTGAGCTTGTTGGCGGTCTTGGCAGCCTGGTACTTGCTGCTGCATTCGGCCATGGTCAGACCCTTGGCCGAACCACCGTCAGCGGCAGCGGTGGAAGTCTTGCTGGCGGCAGGTTTGGCGGCCGCCGCGGCAGTGGCGCCGGGGCCGCATTCAGCCTTGCGGAAATCGTTCCACTTCATGCCGTTCAGCGTGCCGGCCGCCTTAGCGGCCTGATACTTGGTGCTGCATTCCTTTGCGGTCAGGCCCTTGGCCGTGTCGTCCGAGGCAGCTGCCGTCTTTGCCTTCTTGGTGTCAGAAGCCTTGGTCTCGGTCGCAGCCTTGGTCTCAGTCGCCGCCTTGGTGTCGGTCGCCGCCTTGGTGTCGGTCGTGGCGGAAGCGTCGCTGCCGCACTGGGCCTTGCGGAACTGGTTCCAGGTCTGGCCATTGAGCGTTCCGGCGTCCTTGGCCGCGTTGTACTTGGTGCTGCACTCGGCCATGGTCAGCGCGTTGGCCGGCGCCGCCAGGAACAGGGTTGCGACGGCGATGCCCGTCAATGTTGCAAGTCTATGAATAAGCATGGCGTTTTTCTCCCTTGCTGCCGCCAAATGGTGCCTATACCAAATCAATAGCTCTCAACTTCGGGCTGCGCCAGATGCTTCCCGCGCGGATGCCCTCACAAAGTGTGTTCCTGCCGACAAGGTGCTAAATTGCTGGCGCTCGGTTCGAGCAAATAAGGTTTTCCCAACCGTGTCGGGCGGAAAAGCTGTCTGGGCTTCTATATTCCCGCTACAACGAGAGGTCGTGGCAGGCTGCCGAATCACTTGACCGGTCTGCGACAATGATTTTCTAAGGAATAGTAATATATAATCACGAAACGTGATGATCGGATGCGGCCCAATTGTGGCAATACGAGCGGCTGAAACCGACGGGGACTTTGGCAGGTATGGCAGGGCAGTATTTCGGCACCGACGGCATTCGCGGACGCGCCAACAAGTTTCCCATGACGGCCGAGGTGGCCATGCGGGTGGGTATGGCCGCCGGCCTTTCTTTCCAGCGGGGCAACCATCGGCACCGCGTCGTGCTCGGCAAGGACACGCGGCTTTCCGGCTACATGATCGAGAACGCGATGGTGTCAGGCCTGTGCGCCGCCGGCATGGACGTGTTCCTGCTCGGGCCGATTCCGACACCGGCGGTCGCCATGCTGGTGCGCTCGCTGCGCGCCGACATCGGGGTGATGATCTCGGCCTCGCATAACCCCTATTACGACAACGGCATCAAGCTGTTCGGCCCCGACGGCTATAAGCTCTCCGACGAGATCGAGGAGCGAATCGAAGGCATGCTCGACAAGGACATCGAGTTGTCGCTTGCCGATTCCGACGGGCTGGGGCGTGCCAAGCGCGTCGACGGCGTCCACGACCGCTATATCGAATTCGCCAAGCGCACGCTGCCGCGCTCGATGTCGCTTTCCGGGCTTCGGATCGTCGTCGATTGCGCGAACGGCGCCTCATACAAGGTGGCGCCGGAGGCGCTGTGGGAGCTCGGCGCCGAGGTGGTCGCCATCAATGTCGAGCCGAACGGCTTCAACATCAACAAGGAGTGCGGCTCGACCCATCCGGCCGGCCTGCAGAAGAAGGTGCACGAGGTGCGCGCCGATATCGGCATCGCGCTCGACGGCGACGCCGACCGTGTGGTCATCGTCGACGAGAACGGCGCCATCGTCGACGGCGACCAGATCATGGCGCTGATCGCCGAGTCCTGGCACCAGAGCGGACGGCTGGCCGGCGGCGGCGTCGTCTCGACGGTGATGTCCAATCTCGGTCTTGAGCGTTTCCTTAGCGACATGAAGCTGCAGCTGCACCGCACCAAGGTCGGCGACCGCTATGTCGTCGAGCACATGCGCGCGCACGGCCTCAATGTCGGCGGGGAGCAGTCCGGCCATATTGTGCTGTCCGATTTCTCGACCACCGGCGACGGCCTGGTTTCGGCGCTGCAGGTGCTGGCCTGCATCAAGCGGCAGAACCGGCCGGTCAGCGAGCTGTCGAAAAAGTTCGAGCCGGTGCCTCAGCTTCTGAAGAACGTCCGCATCTCCGGCGGCAAGCCGCTGGAGGAGGCGCCGGTCAAGGCAGCCATCGAGGAAGGGCGCAACCGCCTGGGCAAGGCCGGCCGCCTCGTTATCCGGCCGTCCGGCACCGAGCCGCTCATCCGCGTCATGGCCGAAGGCGACGATCCGCAGCTGGTCGAGGCCGTCGTCAACGAGATCGTCGGCATCATCTCGGATACCCGCAGCGCCGCCTGATCGCCGCCGCAAAGCGGACGATCGCATCTGCAAGCCCGCCGCCAGGCGGGCTTTTTCGCGCGCTCACAACACCCCGGACAACGGAATACCCTCTAAAATTGTAGGCATTCGTGGTTAATCGGTACGGTTAAACGGCTTTTAACCTTTGCAATTCATTATCCACGCCGAGGTTCATCTTCGGGCGATGTCGTCCCGAGGCTTCTTAGGGGTGACAGCATGTTCGATACCGCAAGAATGGCACTGTTTGCCGCGCTGTTGGCGGGAGTGGCCGGACCGGCCCTCGCCGCCGACCTCGGGGAACCACCGCCGGTGGAGGAAGCTCCGCCGCCGGTGGTCGAGGCTCAGCCGATCGACGTCGGCGGCTGGTATATTCGCGGCGACATCGACTACCACAAGTCGACCTTGCGCGGCATCGACTACATTACATACGGGCCACCGCCCGGCACCAACGATTTCGATTTCGGCAAGCTGAAGGGCGGCTTCTCGCTCGGCGGCGGCGTCGGCTACAAGATCAATGATTACTTCCGAACCGATCTGACGGCCGACTATTGGTTCAAGTCGGACTTCAACGGCCAGACCTCGGACCTCGTCACGACATCAACCGAGGTGTCGAGGATGAGCGCGCTGCTGCTGTTGGCCAATGCCTATGTCGATATCGGCACCTATCACGGTATCACGCCTTACGTCGGCGCCGGCATCGGCGGTGCGCACGTCAAGTGGGACACGGTCCACGACCCGAACACCACAGAAACCAACCCGGGTTCGTCCAACTGGCGCTTCGCCTATGCGCTCATGGCCGGCGCTTCCTACTGCCTGACCGACAGGGTGATCCTCGACGCAGGCTACCGCTTCACTCACATCCAGGGCGGGCGCATGTTCGAGTTCGATTCGACGAGTTCCGGGCCGGGGTTCGACCACGGCATCAACACGCATGAGGTGCGCGGCGGTCTGCGCTACCAGTTCGGCGGCAACAATGGGTGCACTACACCGGTGGCCTACCAGCCTGAGCCGGAGCCGATCTACACCAAGTAGCCGCTTCGAGATCCTGAAATTCTGCCGATCGCCCGGCGCCAGCCGGGCGATTTTCTTTTGTGGGTGGCCGGTAAAACAGCATCGAAATCAATTCGGTAACTCCCTGTTATCCTTAACCGGCACTTAACCACTATGGTTAACAATGCTCCTGAAACGGCAGCTGTGCTCGCGTTCGCGACTGGCGCCAATCTCAGGAGCCGGGGACCATGACATCAAAATCGCGTATCGCACTGGCGCTCGCCGCAATCGTGCTGATGCCGGCGACACAGGCGGTGTCGGCTGACTACGATCCGCCGATCTATGTCGACCAGGCGCCGGACTATCAGCCGGTCGAGGTAGGCTCCGGCTGGTACCTCCGCGGCGACGTCGGCTACGCTTTCAGCCACCCGTTCAAGCATGAGGAAACCTCGTCGGGACCGCTCAACAGCTTCAGCGATGAGTCCAGCTTGTTCAGCGGCAGCATCGGCATGGGCTATCACGTCAACGACTACCTGCGGGTCGAGTTGAACGGTGGAATCCTGCCGACCGACAAATTCGCCGCCCATGACAGACTGGGAGCCACCTGCGACGGGCACACGCTTGTGGACGACGGTTTCGGAACGATCAATTCCGTTGCGACCAGCCAGGCCTGCGACCTTTCCGACAACGCTTCCAACAAGGGCTACAGCATCATGGCCAATGGCTATGTAGACCTGGGCACCTATGTCGGGCTCACGCCCTATATCGGCGGCGGCATCGGGCTCGCCTACAACAAATACTACAGAAGCATCGGCGCGCGCGACTGCGTGGAGGTTCCTACGAACAGCGCCGGCACCGGCGGATTTTTCTGCGACGATCCGGCCGGCTATGAAGGGCAGACCGATACTGCGGCAAAGTTCAATCTGGCCTATTCCATCGGCGCAGGGCTCTCTTACCAGGTCACGAAGAACGTTTCGGTCGATCTCGGCTACGAATACTTTTCCGTCCCAGCGGCGAAATACGTCGCCTATGATGGTGGCGCTTTCAATATCCGCAAGGGCATTGACTATCAGACGGTCAAGCTCGGGCTGCGCTACGATCTTTGGTGAGCGAGGGAATTCGGAAATTGCCGCCGGCGGATCGAGCGGTCCGCCGTTCTTTTTCGTTTCCGGCGCGTGGTGCCGTGAGACAAATATCCCGACAGCGACAAAAACTTTGCTCTTGACGCCGAAAGCCTGAAAGCATATCGCCGTCCGTGGGCCACCCCTCCCCAACGAGGGGCCACTATCTGGAAGGATAGACCACGATGACGACGCTTACCAAGCCCGGACTCCGTCCGGCAAACCCCAATTTCTCCTCAGGTCCCTGTGCAAAACGCCCCGGCTGGTCGGTCGAGGCGCTGGAAGCTGCTGCGCTCGGACGCTCCCACCGCGCCAAGATCGGCAAGGGCAAGCTCGAACAGGCGATCGAGCTGACGCGCGAAATCCTCAAGGTCCCGGCCGGTTACCGGATCGGCATCGTGCCGGCATCCGATACCGGCGCGGTCGAGATGGCACTGTGGTCGCTGCTTGGCGAGCGCGGCGTCGACATGGTCGCCTGGGAAAGTTTCGGTTCCGGCTGGGTGACCGATGTCGTCAAGCAGCTCAAGCTCGCCGATGTGCGCAAGTTCGAGGCCGGCTACGGCGTGTTGCCGGATCTGACGCAGATCGATTTCGATCGCGACGTGGTCTTCACCTGGAACGGCACGACCTCCGGCGTGCGCGTGCCGGACGGCGATTTCATTCCGACCGACCGCAAGGGACTCACCATCTGCGACGCCACCTCGGCGGCGTTCGCGCAGCGGCTCGACTTCGATAAACTCGACGTCGTCACCTTCTCCTGGCAGAAGGTGCTGGGCGGCGAGGGCGCGCACGGCATGCTGATCCTCAGCCCGCGCGCCGTCGAGCGGCTGGAAACCTACAAGCCGGCCTGGCCGCTGCCGAAGATCTTCCGCCTGACTTCCGGCGGCAAGCTGATCGAGGGCATCTTTAAGGGCGAGACCATCAACACGCCGTCGATGCTGTGCGTCGAGGACTATCTCGATGCGCTTCAATGGGCGAAGTCGATCGGCGGCCTGGAAGCGCTGATCGCCCGCGCCGACGCCAACGCCGCGGTGCTGGACCGGTTCGTGGCCAGGTCGTCGTGGCTCGGCCATCTGGCCGTCGATCCGGCGACGCGCTCAAACACTTCCGTGTGCCTGTCCTTCACCGATCCGGACGTGGCGGCGCTCGATGCCGACGGTCAGGCGGCTTTCGCCAAAGGTATCGTCTCGACGCTCGACAAGGAAGATGTCGCCTACGACATCGGCTCCTACCGCGACGCGCCGCCCGGCCTTCGCATCTGGTGCGGCGCGACCGTCGAGACCTCCGATCTCGAAGCACTGCTGCCCTGGCTCGACTGGGCCTTCGCCATGCAGAAGGCGTCGCTGAAAGCGGCCGCCTGAGTCAATTCGCGGCGGCCTTCGGGCCGCCGATCCCAAACGGATCAATCCCATTCTTCAAGGAGGCCGCCATGGCGCCCCGCGTTCTCGTCTCGGATAAACTTTCAACCACCGCCGTGCAGATCTTCAAGGACCGCGGCATCGAGGTCGACTACCTGCCCGATCTCGGCAAGGACAAGGAAAAGCTTCTCGAAGTGATCGGCCAGTATGACGGCCTCGCCATCCGCTCGGCGACCAAGGTCACCGAGAAGCTGATCAATGCCGCCACCAGGCTCAAGGTCGTCGGCCGCGCCGGCATCGGCGTCGACAATGTCGACATTCCGGCGGCGAGCCGCAAGGGCATCATCGTGATGAACACGCCCTTCGGCAACTCGATCACCACGGCCGAGCATGCCGTTGCGATGATCTTCGCGCTGGCGCGCCAAATCCCGGAGGCCAACGCCTCGACCCATGCGGGAAAATGGGAGAAGAACCGCTTCATGGGCGTCGAGATCACCGGCAAGACGCTGGGCGTGATCGGCTGCGGCAATATCGGCTCGATCGTCGCGACGCGCGGCGTCGGCCTGAAGATGCATGTCGTGGCTTTCGATCCGTTCCTGTCGGACAGCCGCGCTGAAGAGCTCGGCGTCGAGAAGGTCGAGCTCGACGAGCTTTTCGCGCGCGCCGACTTCATAACCTTGCACACGCCGCTGACCGACAAGACGCGCAACATCATCGATGCGGCCGCGATCGCCAAGATGAAGGACGGCGTGCGCATCATCAATTGCGCGCGCGGCGGGCTGGTCGTCGAGGCCGACCTGGTCGCGGCACTGAAGAGCGGCAAGGTGGCCGGCGCCGGCGTCGATGTTTTCGAGGCCGAGCCGGCGGAGAACAATCCGCTGTTCGGCATGCAGAATGTCGTGGCAACCCCGCATCTCGGCGCCTCGACCACCGAGGCGCAGGAGAACGTTGCGCTGCAAGTGGCCGAGCAGATGGCCGATTACCTGATCAAGGGCGCCGTTTCCAACGCCATCAACATGCCCTCGATCACCGCCGAGGAAGCGCCCCGACTGAAACCCTTCGTCAAGCTGGCCGAGGTGCTCGGCGCCTTTGTCGGCCAGGTCACCGAAGATCCGATCAAGGAGGTGGAGATACTGTTCGACGGCTCGACCGCGACGATGAACACGCGCGCGCTGGTGAGCGCCACTCTTGCCGGCCTGATCCGGCCGCAGGTCTCCGACGTCAACATGGTGTCGGCGCCGATCATGGTGAAGGAGCGCGGCATTATCGTCGCCGAGGTCAAGCGCGACAAATCTGGCGTCTTCGACGGCTACATCAAGCTCACCGTCAAGACCGAGCATATGACGCGCTCGATCGCCGGGACCTGCTTCTCGGACGGCAAGCCGCGCTTCATCCAGATCAAGGGCATCAACCTCGATGCCGAGGTCGGCCAGCACATGCTCTACACGACCAATGCCGACGCGCCCGGCATCATCGGCCTGCTCGGCACCGTCTGCGGTGAGAACGGCGTCAACATCGCCAACTTCCAGCTCGGCCGCAACCGGCCGGGCGGCGATGCGATCGCGCTGCTCTATCTCGACGCACCCTTCCCGGAAAGGGTGCTCGATCAACTGCGGGCGCACCAATCGATCGATTCGGCCAAACCGCTGCACTTCGATGTCGGCGCCGCCTGAAAGATCATGCCCCGCATGCTTCGGCATGCGGGGCATTTCCCCTACAGAACGGCCCTGCTGCCACTGTATTCGGCCAGCGCGATGCCTCCGAGCACGAGCGCAAGCGCAAGACCCTGATAGAATTGGAACTGCTCGCCGACGATCAGCACCGAAAGCAGGGTGCCGAAGATTGGCACCAGATTGATGAACAGTCCGGCGCGATTGGCGCCGATCAGCTCGTTGCCCTTGATGTAGAAGATCTGCGAGACGACGGACGCGCCGAGCGCGGTGTAGAACGCGACCGCCCATCCTCGCGCGTCCGGGACGATGACGCGGCCCGCCGCCACTTCCCAGACAAAGAACGGCCCCGAGGTCAAAAGCGCGGCGAGCGACAGAGCCAGCATGAAGCTTTGCCAGCGAACGGCCGGCTTCAGGCGCAGCCCCACCGAATAGAGGCTGTAGCAGAGGACCGCGACCAGCATGATGGCGTCGCCGAAATTGAGCTCGAGCTTCAGCAGCTGACCGAGGTCGCCATGGCTCGCGGTCAGGGCGACGCCGAGGATGGTGAGCGCGACGCCGACGATCTGCAGGCGCTGCACGTGCAGCCTAAACAGCACGAAGTTGGCGAGGATGATGACGATCGGTATGGCGGCCTGCTCGATCGAGACATTGATGGCGGTCGTATAGTTCAGCGCCGTGTAGAAGATGACGTTGAACACCGTGAAGCCGCAGGCGCCGAGGCCGGCGACCAGCAGCCAATGCCGGCGCAGTTCAGGCCAATCCTCGCGAAACGTCCGCCAGCCGACGGGCAGCATGATCAGCACCGCCAGCACCCAGCGCAGGAAAACCAACGTCATCGGCGACACATGGCCGACGGCAAGCTTGCCGGCCACGGAATTGCCGCCCCACAGCAGCATGGTGGAGAGCAGGAACAGATAGGCGGCTCGATGCATCGCTTAATCCTGGACCGGCAGGCGCGGTGGAAGAAGGATGCCGGCCTATTGCGATGGCGAGGCCAAGTAAATGATGCGAAAGCCGGAATTTGTTGTGCCTGGTTTGTTGTGCCCTGGGTGGTTTCGGGGACAAAGAAGGGGTCGCATCGGCCTGCACATGAGGCTATAGAGGCCTGTCGTTTCAAGCCGCCAAGGCGGCATCTCAAGGGAAAAGAACATGGCCAATGTGGTGGTCGTCGGCTCGCAGTGGGGCGACGAAGGCAAGGGCAAGATCGTCGACTGGCTGTCGGAGCGCGCCGACGTGGTCGTGCGCTTCCAGGGCGGCCACAATGCAGGTCATACCCTGGTCGTCGACGGCAAGGTCTACAAGCTTTCGCTCTTGCCGTCCGGCGTGGTCAGAGAGGGCAAGCTGTCGATCATCGGCAACGGGGTGGTCTTCGATCCGCACGCCTTCGTCGCGGAAGTCAAGAAGCTCAAGGAGCAGGGCGTGGAGGTGACGCCCGAACGCCTGAAAATCGCCGAAAACACCGCGCTTATCCTGTCGCTGCACCGGGAGCTGGACGGGTTCCGCGAAGACGCCGCCTCGAATTCCGGAACCAAGATTGGCACGACCCGCCGCGGCATCGGCCCCGCATATGAGGACAAGGTGGGCCGGCGTGCGGTGCGGGTGATGGATCTGGCGGATTTGGAAACGCTTCCCCTGAAGGTCGACAGGCTGCTCACGCATCATAATGCGCTGCGCCGCGGGCTCGGCCATCCGGAAGCGACCCAGGAGGCGATCATGCAGGAGCTGACCTCGGTGGCCGGCGAGATCCTGCCTTACATGGACCGCGTCTGGAAGGTGCTCGACGACAAGCGCCGCGCGGGTGCGCGCATCCTGTTCGAGGGCGCGCAAGGCACGCTGCTCGATATCGACCACGGCACCTATCCCTTCGTCACCTCATCCAACACCGTGGCAGGGCAAGCGGCCGCCGGCTCCGGCACCGGCCCCGGCGCGATCGGCTATGTGCTCGGCATCACCAAGGCCTATACGACGCGCGTCGGCGAAGGGCCGTTCCCGACCGAGCAGAAGAATGAGGTCGGCGAGTTCCTCGGCACGCGCGGCCACGAATTCGGCGTCGTCACCGGCCGCAAGCGCCGCTGCGGCTGGTTCGACGCCGTGCTGGTGCGCCAGGCGGTGGCCGTCAACGGCATCAAGGGCATCGCGCTCACCAAGCTCGACGTGCTCGACGGGCTGGACGAGATCAAGGTCTGCACCGGCTATCGCCTCGATGGCGAGTTGATCGACTATCTGCCGGCCAGCCAGGGCGCCCAGTCGCGCGTCGAGCCGGTCTATGAGACGCTCGAAGGCTGGAAGGGAACGACGGCCGGCGCCAGGAGCTGGAACGATCTGCCGGCGCAAGCCGTCAAATATGTCCGCCACATCGAGGAGCTGATCGGCGCCCCGGTTGCACTGCTTTCCACCAGCCCGGAGCGGGACGACACGATACTTGTGACCGATCCGTTTCAAGACTAGTTTCACAGCGCTTCCAGGCGCTACGGCTGATTTGCGGCCGGCCCGGGAAAGAATTGCAGGTCGACTGACGCATGGCAGATTTCGTTGGTGTTCTGAAAAAACAGCTTGCGAAGCACAGCGAGCCCTCGCCCGAGTTGCGCAAGCGGATTTACGAGAATGCTCGTGAGATGCTGGCGAAGAAACTCGCGAACTATTCTCCGCCGTTGTCGGCCGAGGTCATCAGCAAGCAGAAACGTTCGCTCGAAGATGCCGTCGCCAGCGTCGAGCGCGAGTATGCCAAGCCTGCTCCGGCGCCCAAGCCGGCTCCAGCGGAAGATCCCCTGGCGGAGCTGGAACATATTTTTTCCTCGATCGACCGCAACAAGAACCAGCCGAGCCACGTCCGGCAGCCGTCGGTGGCGAAGCCCGAACCTGCCAAGCCGGAGCCCTTCAAGCCGGAGCCCTTCAAGCCGGAGCCCTTCAAGACGGCGCCCGCACCGGCGCCGGTGAAGGCGGAACCGAGCTGGCAAGGCGCAGCAAAGACGGAACCAAGCTGGCAAGGGGCAACGAAGACTGAGCCCGGCGGCTGGCACAAGGTGCCCGCGGCACCGCCGCCCATGCCCTCGCCGCGCGAGGACGATGTCGGCCTGCCCGGGATGAACGCCGCCGAACCGGACGAGGACAGCGATGTCTTTGCCAATGACGAGCAGCCGGCCGATACTTTCCAGCGGCTGCGGCCTGCGCCGCGCAAGCGCAGCTATGGCGGGTTGATTGCTGG
>NZ_RZST01000077.1:0-19154 GCF_003997575.1 Mesorhizobium sp. M1A.F.Ca.IN.022.07.1.1 | reverse complement strand
GAGGACATCGATGCGCGCAAGCAGGCCGAAGCGCGCATCGCCGAAGCCGAGACGCGTTGGAATTTCGCGCTGACCAGCGCCGGACAAGGCGTCTGGAGCCTCGACATGCGCAAGGGCGGCACGACTTACTCCGAAACCTGGGTCAGAATGCTGGGCTATGACGATGGCGAGCTGGACGGCGACCCCGACCGCTGGCTGACGATGATCCACCCGGACGACCGCCAAATCGTCGCCGAGGCGGACCGGGCGCATCTTGACGGCGAGACGGCCTTCTTCGAGGCCGAGTTCCGGATGCGCCACAAGGACGGCCATTGGGTCTGGATCCTCGACCGCGGCAAGGCGATCGAACGCGACCGCGAGGGCCGGCTGATCCGGGCGATCGGCAGCTTGACCGATATCACGGAGCGCAAGGAGGCCGAAGAACGGCGCAAGGTCTCGGCGGCGATGCTCGCCGACGAAAAGGAGCGGCTCAGGGTGACGCTGCAGTCGATCGGCGACGCGGTGATCTGCACCGATGCCGCGAACCGCGTCACCTTCATGAATCCGGTCGCCGAAAAGCTCACCGGCATTGCCAGCGGCGAGGCGCTCGGCAAGGTGCTCGGCGATGTCTACTGGGCGGTCGACGAGGAAACCGGGCAGAGGATCGGCCTGACACGACCTTCGGCCGCCGACCGCCATCATTGCGATCAGAACGCCCGCGCCGTGCTCATCAGGCGCGACGACACGCGCTGCAGCATCCGCCAAATGGTGTCGCCGATTATGAACGACCACGACGAGTTCTGCGGGTTGGTCATCGTCTTCCAGGATTTCACCGACGCGCGCGCCCTGCAGCGCCAGCTCGCTTATGCCGCGGCCCATGACGCGCTGACCGGGCTCGCCAACCGCCCAAGCTTCATCCGCACGATGGAGGAGCTGGTCGATCGGTGCCGGTTGAATGGCGGCGAGCATCAGTTCATGTTCGTCGACCTCGACCACTTCAAGGCGGTCAACGACACTGGCGGCCACGCGGCGGGCGATGCGCTGCTGAAGCGCGTCGCCGACGCCATCCGCAACGTGCTCGGTCCGGAAGATATCGTCGCCCGTCTCGGCGGCGACGAGTTCGCGGTCATACTGAAATCGGGCGCGCCGGCGCGAGCGACGGTCGCGGCGCGTTGCATCATCGAAGCCATCCGCAACCTGGGCTTCAGCTGGGACGGTCGTCCGCATTCGATCGCCGCCAGCATCGGGCTTGCGCCGATCCGCGCCGGCTGCGGCGAGGTGGACGAGATCATCGCCCGCGCCGATGCCGCCTGCTATACCGCCAAGGCGGCCGGCCGCGGCTGCGTTTCGGCAGCACCCGATGAAGTTTCGAAGGACGAGGCAGAGCCCCTGCCGCTTGCCGCGGCATCCTGAACGCCGCGCAGTGAGCGTTCAGTCGTGGGGCTCAGCGCGTCGGCACCGGATGGTCGCCGCGATAGTCGTAGAAGCCGCGGCCGGTCTTGCGGCCGAGCCAGCCGGCCTCGACATATTTAACCAGCAGCGGGCAGGGGCGATACTTGGAATCCGATAGGCCCTCATGCAGCACCTGCATGATCGACAGGCAGGTGTCGAGACCGATGAAGTCGGCCAGCTGCAGCGGCCCCATCGGATGGTTGGCGCCGAGCCGCATGGCGGTGTCGATGGCGTCCACCGTGCCGACGCCCTCATAGAGCGTGTAGATCGCCTCGTTGATCATGGGCAACAGGATGCGGTTGACGATGAAGGCCGGGAAATCCTCCGAAACGGTTATCGTCTTGTCGAGCCGGTTCACGAAGGTCTTGGCGGCCTCGAACGTCTGGTCCTCGGTGGCGATGCCGCGCACCAGCTCGACCAGCTTCATCACCGGCACCGGGTTCATGAAATGTATGCCGATGAAGCGCTCAGGCCGGTCGGTCTGCGCCGCGAGCCGGGTGATCGAGATCGAGGAGGTGTTGGTCGCGAGAATCGCCTCCGGATTGAGCTGGGGGCAGAGCTGGGCGTAGATCTTGCGCTTGACCGTCTCATCCTCGGTCGCCGCCTCGATGACGAGGTCGGCGGCGGCTAGATCGGCCATGGCGGACGCCGATGAGATGCGCGCCATCGCCTCGTTGCGCGCCTTCTCCTCTAGCTTTCCCGAACCGACCTGGCGGGCCATGTTGCCGCTGATGGTGGCGATGCCCTTCTCGACCCGGTCGGACGAGATGTCGTGGATCAGGACCTTGTAGCCGGCCAACGCCGAGACGTGGGCGATACCGCCCCCCATTTGACCTGCGCCGACAATGCCGATCGTCTCGATCTTGCTCATTACCCCAATCCCGTCTGGAGCATTTCCGCTTCTGCGAGGCACGGAAGCGCTCCCTTCTCTTTGTTTCCCGCAATTCCGGACGCAAAGTGGCTCGGCACTTTCCTGGAATTGCCCTTTTTGTTTATCGCAATTCCGGAGGGAAAACCGCTACGGACTTTTCCTGGAATTGCGCAAGCCTTTACCGGCCTGCTTTTTGTGCAGTGCAAACTAAAAGGGCGGGGCGACTTCGTCTACCCCACCCTTCCGATTTTAATATGCCAGAGCAGAAAGCGTCAAAGCGCCTTTTGCAGTTCCGGCAGGATGACGAAGAGATCGCCGACGAGACCGTAGTCGGCAACCTGGAAGATCGGTGCTTCCTCGTCCTTGTTGATGGCGACGATGACCTTGGAATCCTTCATGCCGGCAAGATGCTGGATGGCGCCGGAGATGCCGACCGCAATGTAGAGATCGGGGGCGACCACCTTGCCGGTCTGGCCGACCTGCCAGTCGTTGGGCGCATAGCCAGCGTCGACGGCGGCGCGGGATGCGCCGACGGCAGCGCCGAGCTTGTCGGCGACCGGCAGGATGACCTCCTGGAACTTCTCCGAGGAGCCGAGTGCACGGCCACCCGAGATGATGATCTTGGCCGAAGTCAGCTCGGGACGGTCGTTCTCGGAGAGCTTGTTCTCGACGAAGGAGGAGAGGCCGGGATTGGCGGCGGCGTTCACCGTCTCGACCGAAGCCGAGCCGCCCTCGGGCGCTCCTTGGAAGGAGGCGGTGCGCACCGTGATCACCTTCTTGGCGTCGGTCGACTGCACGGTCTGGATGGCGTTGCCGGCATAGATCGGCCGCTTGAAGGTGTCGGGCGAGACCACCTCGATGATCTCCGAGACCTGCGCGACGTCGAGCAGGGCCGCCACGCGCGGCGCGACGTTCTTGCCCGCTGAGGTGGCGGGGGCGACGATCGCGTCATAGGAGCCGGCGAGCGAGACGACGAGCGCAGCCAGCGGCTCCGCCAGGCGCTCGGAGAGCTCGTCGGCCTCGGCCAGCAGGACTTTGCGAACACCCTTCAGCTTGGCGGCCGCGTCGCTTGCCGCCTTGGCGCCTTTACCGGCGACCAGCACATCGACATCCGAGCCGATCTGCAGGGCCGCCGCGAGCGCCTTGGCGGTCTGGTCGGAAAGGCTTGCGTTGTCGTGTTCGGCGATGAGGAGAATTGCCATTTTCCTGTTCCTTTCCTGACCGCTTAGAGCACGCCGGCTTCGTTCTTGAGCTTCTCGACCAGCTCGGCGACGCTCTTGACCTTGACGCCCGCCTTGCGGCCGCCGGGCTCCTCGGTCTTGATCACCCTCAGGCGCGGCTTGACGTCGGCGCCGTAGTCGGCCGGGCTCTTTTCGTCGAGCGGCTTCTTCTTGGCTTTCATGATGTTGGGCAGCGATGCATAGCGCGGCTGGTTCAAGCGAAGGTCGGCGGTCACGATCGCCGGCATTTTCAGCTCAACCGTCTGCAGGCCGCCGTCGACCTCACGCGTCACCTTGGCATGATCGCCGGCGAGCTCGATCCTGGAGGCGAAGGTGCCTTGCGCCCAGCCGAGCAGCGCCGCCAGCATCTGGCCGGTCTGATTGCTGTCGTCGTCGATCGCCTGCTTGCCAAGGATGACGAGGCCGGGCTTCTCGGCCTCGACGACGCCCTTCAACACCTTGGCGACACCCAGCGGCTCGGTCTGCTCGTCGGTCTTGACCAGGATGGCCCGGTCGGCGCCCATTGCGAGCGCGGTGCGCAGCGTCTCCTGCGCCTGCTGCGGGCCGATCGAGACGACGATGATCTCCTCGGCCTTGCCGGCTTCCTTGATCCGGATCGCTTCCTCGACCGCGATCTCGTCGAACGGGTTCATCGCCATCTTGACGTTGGCAAGCTCGACGCCCAGTCCGTCAGCCTTGACGCGGACCTTGACGTTCGCGTCCACAACCCGCTTCACGGGCACAAGGATCTTCATTTTCCTGTCACCTCTCCTGAGATAGTCGGGCGCGCTATAGCAGTGTGCGCCTTGTCAGAGTTGTCGAAAGCCGACATTCCGGGCGGAATTCTGGTCTCCAACGGCCAAGAAGCAGTTCCACCCCGATGTTTCGGTTGAGCATGATCGTTCCGAAAAGCGGTTCCCACTTTTCGGGATCATGCTCTGCGGTGGCGTTCCGTAGTGGCGGCAGTCCGGCGCGTCAATATGCACGTCGCACTCAAATCGGTTCAGTCTGGCGGCGACGCCGCGCCGCGGCCCCATCGAGGCGCCGTCTGTGCCGGTGCCTCGGGCGTTGGTCCGGGCTCGATCGGGAGAGGGACGTTCTGGACCTTCGGCGTCGGGTTCGGCTCGCCGTCTGCGCCGGCAAGCAGCGGCACGCCGCGGCTGCGCAACACCAGGACGAGAACGGCGCCGGCAATGATGCCGCCGATGTGGCAGGCCCAGGAAATCTGATCCTCTCCGCCGGCGGCAAACATCACGAGCTGGAACAGGATCCAAAGGACGAGCGGGATGAAGGCGGGGATGCGCAGGGGAATGCGCGCAAAGGCCAATACCCACACCTTAACTCTCGGATAGAGGATCAGATAGGCCGCAACCACGCCGGCGATGGCGCCGGAGGCGCCGATCAGCGGCACCTGGGAATCCCAGCCGACCAAACCTTGAAAGAAAGCGCCCGCCGCCGCGCAGGCGAGGTAGAAGATCAGGTAGCGGATATGGCCGAGCGCGTCCTCGACATTGTCGCCGAACACCCACAGGAACAGCATATTGCCGCCGAGATGAAAGATGTCGGCATGCAGGAAGGAATAGGTGAGATAGCTGAGGCTTTCGGGAATGACGACGAATTCGGGCGACAGCTCCACCTTGTCATGGACGACAGAGGGGATGAAGCCGAGGCCAAGCACTGCGGCATTGGTGAAGCTCTCGCCGCCAAGCGTGGTCGCGAGATAGACCAAGGCATTCGCGGCGATCAGGCCGATCGTCACATATTGCAGGCGGATGTGGCGGAGCCTGTTGGTGTCATAGAGCGGGATGAACATCGGACCCTCCCGCCATACCCGATTGTCAGCGGTTCTTGCCGGGAACCCATAGCACGTCGCCATTTCCGTTGTCATTGACCGCCCGCGCGGCGACGAACAGGAAGTCGGAGACGCGATTGATGTATTTCAGTGCTTCGCGGTTGACGTGCTCGGCCGGGTCCTGCGCCAGCGCCACCATGAGGCGTTCGGCGCGCCGTGTTACGGTGCGCGCAAGATGCAGGGCTGCCGCGGCAGGCGTGCCGCCGTTCAGCACGAAGGATTTCAGCGGCTGCAGGTCCTTGTTGAGAGCATCGATGTCCTTTTCGACGCGCCCGGTCTGCGCGGCGACGATGCGCAGCGGCTCGTAGTCGAGCGGTTTGCCGTCGTCCGGCACCGCAAGATCGGCGCCGAGGTCGAAAAGATCGTTCTGGATGCGGGAGAGCATGGCGTCGAGCGCCGGATGATCGGTTGCGGTGTGGACGCGCGCCATGCCGACGCAGGCATTTGCTTCGTCCACCGTGCCGTAGGCTTCGACGCGCAGATCTGACTTCAGGCGCCGCTCGCCGCTGCCCAGACCGGTAGTGCCGTCGTCGCCGGTACGGGTATAGATCTTGTTGAGCTTGACCACCTTCTCCTCCCCGGCCCGTTACTTGCGGGTGAAGTAGACGGTCAGCATGATCAGCACCAGAGCTATGAACTGCAGCAGTACGCGGGCCTGCATCAGCTTGTTGGAGGTGAAGCCTGAGCCGCCGCGCATCATGTTGACGAGGCCGCGGATCAGCACGACCACGACGGCAGCCATGACGACAATGGCGAGGATGTTGAAGACGGTTGCCATGGTGCTGGCTCCAGTTGGGTTTCGGTCAGGCCCGCCTGGCGAGCACGCGGTAGAGCATCGAGGCCGGCAGGATGCGCTTGAGCGCCACGCCGATTCTGGCCGGCACCGTTACCACATAATGCGGGTGCGGGCGCTGTGACAGAAGCGCGTGGCGCAAGGCGGCATGGACCACCTCAGGTCCGGGCTTCAGACGCGAGACGCTGCCGCCGGCCTTGAGCCCCGCGAGCTGCGCCTGGTAGTCGGCGCGGTGAACGGAGTTCTCGACGTCGATGTTCTTCAAGAACCATACCAGGCCGTTGCTGGCGATCTTCGAGGTCACCGGCCCCGGCTCGATCAACGAGACATGAATGCCGCTGCCTTCGAGCTCCTGGCGCAGGCAAAGCATCAGGCCTTCGACGGCATGTTTCGACGCCGAATAGGCGCCGCGAAAACGGACCGGGGCGAGCCCCAGGATCGAGGAGCAGTGGACGAGGCGACCGTGCCCCTGGCGGCGCATGACCGGCACGACGCGGCGGGTCAGGTCGTGCCAGCCGAAGAAATTGGCTTCGAACTGCTCGCGCAGCGCTTCGACCGGCAGGTCCTCGACGGCACCGGGTTGCGCGTAGGCGCCATTGTTGAACAGCGCGTCGAGCGTGCCGCCCGTGCGCTCCAGCACGGCCTCGGCCAGGGCGGCGATGGACTCAGGCTCGCGATAGTCGAGATAGAAGGCTTCGATGCCCTCCGTCTCGAGCGCGTCGATGTCGGCCGGTGTGCGGGCCGTGGCGAACACGCGCCAGCCTTCCGCCTTCAATGCCCGCGCGCAATAGGCGCCTATGCCGGAGGAGGTGCCGGTGACGATGATGCTGCGCAACTGTTCAGCGGTGGGCAACGTTGTGGGACCTGGGGTTGCCATTTGCCGCAATCCCTTCCCATATTCGCGGCGTCGACACAATCGAGCGGAGCGCGGGTCCTTGCTCAGGAATATCGTCGCGGTCAAGCGCGTGCTCTACGATGCGATCGGCCATTTCACCACCGACGATGGCTGGGCAATGGCCAGCCATCTGGCGATCACCTCGCTGATGGCACTGTTTCCGTTCCTGATCTTCGCAACGACGCTGGCCAGCTTTCTCGGCGCGCGCGCCTTCGCCGACACGGCCGTGCATCTGGTCTTCGACACCTGGCCGGAGCAGATTGCCAAGCCGATCGCGCGCGAGGTGCAGAATGTGCTCACCGTGCGGCGCAGCGACCTCCTGACCTACGGCGTGCTCTTAGCCGCCTACTTCGCCTCGAACGGCATCGAGGCGCTAAGGACCTCGCTCAACCGCGCCTATCGCGTTACCGAGACGCGCGGCATCATCCACCGCCGGGTGCAGAGCATCGTCTTCGTGCTGATCGCGACGGCCTGCTTTCTCGCCGTCAGCGTGCTTCTGGTGCTCGCGCCCCTGCTCGCGCGGCTGGCCGAGGCGCATCTGGAATGGATCAAGCCCTATATGGGCACGATCACCATATGGCGTTACGTGATCGCCTCGACGGTCATCGTCATCGGCCTGTTCGCGGTGCATATCTGGCTGCCGGCCGGCAAGCGCCGCTTCGTTTCCATCGTTCCGGGCATCGTCTTCACGCTGGTCGCGTGGCTGGCCGGCTCGACCATCTTCGCCACCTATCTCGACCATTTCTCGTCCTATGTGACGACCTATGCGGGGTTGGCCTCGATCATGATCGCGGTGGTGTTCCTCTACATCATCTCGGCCATTTTCATCCTTGGCGGCGAGCTCAATGCCGCGATCAGCCGCTATCTCGAGGCGCGCGCCCGCGTGGGTTGAGCTCTGTCCTGACGGGCGGTCGCGAGCCCGACGCCCAAAGTGGCGATCGCCATGCCGGCGATCTGCAGCAGAGTGAGCTCTTCGCCGAACAGAGCCCACGCGATGACGGCGGTTACGGCGGGCACAAGATAGAACAGCGATGCGACCTTCGACATCTCGCCGTCCCTGATCATCACCATCAACAGGAAGATGGCGCCGAGAGACAGCACCAGGACCAGCCATGCCATGGCAAAGATGAGCTCGCCGTTGACGGTGATGGTGCGCGTCTCGAAGGCGAGCGACCCCAGGATCGTGACGACCGAGCCGCCGACATACTGCCACATGGTCGCCGAGACGAGGTCGCCGCCGGAGGCGAAGCGCTTTTGCCAGATCGTACCAGCGGCCATGCCGAGCACCGAGACCAGCGAGGCCGTCAGCGTTGCCGCGGTAACGCCGCCGCCAATCATGCCGAGCTTCGGCCACAGCACGATGACGACGCCCAGAAGCCCGACGGCAAGGCCCGCCCAATGGCGCGGCAGGATCGCCTCGCCGAGAAATTTGCCGGCGAGCACCGCCGTGATCAGCGGCTGCAGGCCGACGATCAGCGCCGAAAGCCCGGCCGGCATGCCTCTGTGGATCGCCCAGAAGACGCCGCCCAGATAGACGCCGTGCATTAGGACGCCGGCCACCGTCGCATGAAGCGCCTCCTCGCGGGTGGCCCGTCGCGAGCCGATAAGGACGGTCAGTCCCGCAAACAGGATCGCCGCCAGCACGAAGCGGATGGCAAGGAAGGTGAACGGCTCCGCCCATGGCATTGCATAGCGCGCGCCGATGAAGCCAGTCGCCCACAGAACGACGAAAGAGGCGGGGATGAACCGCTTGATGCTGTGCATTGGAAGGAGGGCTCTGGCTGCGCGTGAAAAGTTGATGTCGGCAATTGCTCTAATGCCGATCAATTCGGCAAGCAAAACGAAACGGTTGATCCATAAGCTCATCCGAATTCAACAAACGGTGCCAAGAGGGGCATGGCGTTAAGGCACGCCATGAGCAGGCATGCTTTTGCATCTCGGGACGACATGGCTGCTGTTCGCGGTCGCCACCGTCGCGGTCTTCGGATTCTTCTTCGGCACCGCGCTCGATGCCATCATGAAGGATGACGGCTTCGGCTCGACCGGCAACACGCTGCTCTTCACGCTGGGCTTTTTCGTTGCGGTGATGATCGCCAACGAGCACGGCATCACCTTCCGGGATATCAAGCTAGCTGTGGCATGGGGATTGAGCGGCGCCTTCGTCTTCATCAGCGTGATGGCGCTGATCAAGGCCGGACTGGCTCGCTTGTAGTCAAAGCCCAACCAGCCGCATGACATCCTGCGGCGACACGCCTGCCTGCCTGAGTGCGGCAAGGCCGGTGTCCTTGAAACTCTTGGACAGCTTGCGGCCGTCTGAGCCGAGGATCAGCCGATGGTGGAAGTAGCGCGGTGCGGGCAGACCGAGCAGGTCCTGCAACAGGCGCTGCACGCTGGTCGCCGCGTAAAGGTCCTGACCACGCACGACATGGCTGACGCCCTGCAGCGCGTCGTCGACGACGACTGCGAGATGGTAGCTGGTCGGGATATCGCGGCGCGCCACGATGACGTCGCCCCAGGCCTGCGGCGTTGCGTCGACCGTGTGCGTCGCGGCCATAGCCTCGTCAGTGAACTCGACCCATGACAAGGCGCCCGGCACGCGTGCCATTGCTGCCTCGATGTCGAGCCGCCAGGCAAAAGGCGTGTTCTCGGCAATGCGCCGCCTGCGCTCCTTAGACGGAAGTGCCTTGTCGAGCGGCGGGTAAAGCGGCACGCCGTCGGGGTCGCGCGGCCAGTCGCGGCCGCGTTTCTCGGTCTCGGCAATGAAGGCGCGGATCTCGCCGCGGCTCATGAAGGCGGGATAGACGAGTTCCTCGGCGATCAGCCGGTCGAGCACGGCCCTGTATTCGGAAAAATGTTCGGACTGGCGCCGCACGGGCTCTTCCCATTCGAACCCCAGCCATTCCAGGTCGCGGAATATGCCGGCCTCGAATTCCGGCGTGCAGCGGATGACATCGATGTCCTCGATGCGCAGCAACAGCCGTCCTCCCGCCCGCGCCGCCATTTGCCGGTTCAGCAGGGCCGAATAGGCATGGCCGAGATGCAGCTCGCCATTGGGGCTCGGCGCGAAGCGGAATGTCAGGAGCGTCATGTCTCGGACGGCATTCGGGTTGAAAGGCGCTTCCGCCGGTTGATAGTTAGCATCAATTGCCACTTCATGAGCGCCCTGGGAACAAGCAAACGTGCAACGCATCGCCTCGCTCGACGACATTGCGGCAGGACTCGACGCGCTCTGCCTGCTCGATCCACGGCTGGAGAAGGTACGCGGCATGGCCGGCGAGGTGCCGCTGAGGCTCTCCGAGCCGGGATTCGGCAGCCTCGCGTCGATCATCGTCTCGCAGCAAGTGTCCCGCGCCAGCGCCGATGCCATTTTCGGCCGGCTGATCAGGCTGGTCGATCCGCTGACGCCGGAAGGCATCCTTTGCGCCGGCGAGGATATTTTCCGCGAGGCCGGCCTGTCGCGGCCGAAGCAGCGCGGGCTGATCGCCATCGCGCGAGCCGTGGCCGGCGGGCTTGACCTCCACCATCTCTGCTCGCTCGACGCCGACGAGGCGATCGCGGCAATGACGGCGGTGCCGGGCATCGGACCGTGGACGGCGGAGTGCTACCTGCTGTTCGCCGCCGGCCACCCCGATGTGTTTCCCGCGCGCGACGTCGCGCTGCAGACGGCGGTCGGCCATGCCCTGGGCATCGACCCTCGTCCGCCGGAGAAAACTCTGATTCGACTGGCCGAATCATGGAGCCCGTGGCGAGGGGTCGCGTCGCGGCTTTTCTGGGCCTACTATCGGGAATTGAAGGGCAGGGACGCGGCGCCACCTGTCGAGATGGCCGAAAAAGCATGAAAATCATGCGTTTTTGAACGTTTCGCCGAACGACAATCCGCTTCACATCCCTGTCATGTCGGGCTTACAGTATCCGTGGCGTTCGGTTTGGAACGAAGGAGGCCAACTACGTGACGGTTGCCGTATCTCCGGATGGGCTTCCCGCGCTGGTGCTGAATGCGGATTACCGTCCGCTCAGCTATTACCCCCTGTCGCTCTGGTCGTGGCAGGACGCCATCAAGGCTGTCTTCCTCGACCGGGTCAATATCGTCGCCGAATACGAACACGCCGTCTCCTCGCCGACCTTCTCGATGAAGCTGCCGAGCGTGGTGAGTCTGAAGGCCTATGTGAGGCCGTCGCGGCATCCCGCCTTCACCCGCTTCAACGTCTTTCTGCGCGACCGCTTCCAGTGCCAGTATTGCGGCACGACCGACGATCTCACCTTCGACCATGTCATCCCGCGCCATCGCGGCGGGGCGACGACCTGGGAGAACGTCGTGGCCGCCTGCTCGCCCTGCAATCTCAGGAAAGGCGGCATGATGCCGGCGCAGGCCAAGATGTGGCCGCTGCAAAAACCCTATCAGCCGACCGTGCACGATCTGCACAATAACGGCCGCCTGTTCCCGCCCAACCATCTGCATGAAAGCTGGATGGATTATCTCTACTGGGATGTCGAATTGGAGCCGTAGAGTTCGGCACAATCGACCGGCCATGCAACGACAAATTGCCGATCTTCGGCGTTGCCCTCATCCGGCTGGCGCCACCTTCTCTCCGTTTAGTTACGGGGAGAAGGAATTGTGCGCCGCGACGTCGCCCATTCTGCACGTCGATCATTGGCGAAGCCATTGATGACGGCCTCTTTTCTCCCCGTCACTACGGCTGTGTAGCTCAGTCGCGCGCGAGCGCGCAGCGTAAGGCGACGGCGGCCAGGATGAGGCTAGCGATGGCGTTCCAGCCGGCGAGCGACAGGCCGAGAATGCGAAGCGCGGCCTTGTCGCAGGAGGGCGGCACGAACTTGTCCAGCGCATCGAGCACGCCCTTGCCGCCGGTGTCGACCGGACCGGCGCTGGCCGTGCAGTCGGCGGGGCCAGGCCACCACGCCCACTCGACGCCCGAGTGGTAGACGCCGAGATAGAGGCCATAGAGCATCAACAGGCCACCGATCGCCAGCAGGCCGCGCGTCAACCAGGCCGGCGCGCGCAGCATTGAGGCAGCGGCCGCGACCAGCATCAGCGGCGCGCCGATATAATAGGGCGTGCGCTGCTCCAGGCACAGATGGCAGGGAATGTAGCCGCCGATATACTGGAAGGCGAGCGCCGAGCCGACCGTCGCCGCCATGGCGACGGCCAGGAACAGCGCGGCACGCGTCCGCTGGCGTCCAGTGTCGGCGGTCATGGTCGCTGTCATCGGTCGTGATCCGTTCGCTTGGCACCTAAAGCGCGTCGCGCAGAAATGAATTCAGGCGCCGCGCTTGAGTCTTGTTTCGATGCATGTCGTTCTCCCAAAACCGCTGCGCACTTTTGGCCGACATGCATTATCCGTGGGCGTATCTGACCGCGATATAGAGCAAAATAAGGGCAGCGGCGCCGGCGCTGACGATCATGCCCAGCCGTTTCTCGATGAACTCCCTGATCGACTCGCCGTAGCGGCGCAGCAGCCAGGCAAGCAGCAGAAAACGGGCGCCGCGCGCAACGATCGCCAGCCCGATGAACAGCAGGAGGTTGACGCCGATGACGCCCGACAGAATCGTCACGACCTTGATCGGCGGCAAATGCGCCGCGCCCGAGGTGATCAGCATCAGGACGATGAAGCCGACGCCGGATGAGGTGCGCAGCTGCTCGAACTCGTCATACTTGCCGTAGAATTCCAGAATCGGCTTGGCGACCGCCTCGTAGGCGTAGTGGCCGATGAACCAGCCGGCGACGCCGCCGAGCACCGAGGCCACCGTTGCTACCAGCGCGTAGCGATACGCGCGCTCCGGCTTGGACAGCGCCATCGGCAGATAGAGCACGTCGGCCGGCACCAGAAAGACCGAGCTTTCCACGAAGGCGATGAAGGCCAGCCACCATTCGGCCGATTTCCTTGCCGCCAGGGACATCGTCCAGTTGTAAAGTCCGCGAAGCATCGGCTCTCCTGAAAAGCGCGCAGTGGTTTTGGACACCGGGTGGCAGGAAGACAAGGTCCCAAAGCGCCGCATCCACCCTTTGGGATCCGAGGCGCTTCAACGCATCCCCTGTCTAGAAAGATTTTCCGCGCCGCACAATGGCGGCACCTTCACGAGACTGAAAGGCATGGCCGGGTGCAGAGCGCCTGCAAATCGGCAACAGGCCAGTTGACGAAAGCCTGTCCGCCCGTATAGTCCGCGCCCATCCAGGCTGCCCGGCCTGAGCCCCTATGGCGGAATTGGTAGACGCGCTCGACTCAAAATCGAGTTCCGCAAGGAGTGCTGGTTCGATCCCGGCTAGGGGCACCAATTGGTCTCTTCGACCATCAACTAGGCAGTTGCCGAAGTGACGGAGCTTCATGGGCTGGCCAACCGCTTCACAGGGCTAACGGCCGGTTACAAAGCATCACTGCGCCTGTACCTCTAAGGTTCGACGACGGAAGATCAGCCAGCCAAGGCTACACGCCAGTCCGACGTTCAGCAGCGCCAAGCCAGCGAGAGCTGCTAGAGTGCCGTGAGCGCCCACATGCTCCAACAATAGCGCTCCGACAGACGGCGCTGCTGCTTGAGCGATCAAGCTGGGCATGGCAAGTCGCCCCATCAGTCTCGCGTATCCCGACGGACCGAACAGAGCGAGCGGCAGCGTGCCTCGCGCTATCGTTTCGAGGCCGATGCCTGCACCGTAGAACGCCAGCGCCACAGGCACCACCGGAACCCCGGCCCAGAGCGCACCAATGCCGATGGCGACGAAGCTCACCGACGCGAACTTGGTCCAGATGGGATGATGGTAGCGGGCGATGATCATCTCGACGGCACGCGCCGACACCTGAGCGGGGCCGACCAGTGTCCCGAGCCCAACGGCAGCGGCGAGCGCCATGCCGCTGGCCTGCAAGATGGTGAGGAGATGAACCGACACAGTCGACGAAATGACCGCCGCCAAGGTCAGCGTGGCAGCCAGGACGACCATGATCGGAACTGAGGCCGGCTGAACTGGGGTGCCAACCTGCTCCTTTCCCGGCCGATCTGTGACGCTCGGCAGCGGTATCCCACGCGGCAACATTCCGAGATACAGAGGCAGGGCGAAGAACAACTGGACCGAAGCATAGACGAGGCATGTGCCGCGCCAGCCCGTCTCGCCCATCAGGAAGGCCGAGATCGGCCAACAGAACGTGCTGGCGAAGCCGCCGAACAGCGAAAGGGTTGTGATGGCCGAGCGCGCGCTATGCCCGTAGAGCCGGCCGAGGGTCGCGAAAGCGGCATCGTACAAGCCCGCCCCCATTCCAAGCCCAACAACGAGCCACGCTGCGATGTAGGCGGCAAGGTTCGGCGAGGCAGCGAGCCCGATCTGGCCGATGCCGATGCAGCCGGCGCTGAACGCAAGAACGTTCCGGCCGCCGTGGCGCTCAATGGACGAGCCGACGCGAGGTGAGATCAGTCCGGCGACGAGCAGGCCAAGCGACAATCCACCCACGACCCAAGGCAGCGGCCAGCCGGTGTCGGCGGCGACCTTTGGTGCAATCACCGCCGGCAGGTAATAGGTGGACCCCCAGGCCATGATTTGGGTCAGGCCGAGGACGGTGATGATCGTTCGGCGACTGCGTTCCATCGGGCGTGGTGCGATTAGGCTGCCACCCCGCACCCGCAGCCACCCTTGCCAGCGGCCTTCGCTTCAGCATCGGCGACACAACAGGCGGCAGCCTCTGAAGAAGCGGGACCACCACAGCATCCGCCAGCGGTCGCGCGTATGGTCGACTGGGGAACCGTGCAGACGCCGGTTTCGGGTAGCACCAGTTGCACCGCATCCGCAGCCGCCATGTCGCCAGCGAGGGCTGCCGCGACCGATCGCACCTGTTCATACCCGGTCAGCAGCAAGAAGGTCGGGGCGCGGCCGTAGCTCTTAACGCCGACAGTGTAGAAGTCGGGCTCGGGGTGGCTCAGTTCGCGATAACCGTGCGGGGGAACATCGCCGCAGGAGTGCTCGTTGGGGTCGATCAGAGGTCCCAGCGCCTTTACGCCCTCAAGCCATGGGTCGAGATCAAGCCTAAGCTCGCGCGTAAGGGACAGATCGGGCCGCTGGCCGGTCGCCGCGATGATGCGGTCGAAAGGCCCGAGAGTTTGTAGGCCATCCTTCGTCTGACCTTCGACTGTCAGGCGGCCGTTTGAGCTGCGGATGGCCAGCGTTGCGAACCCAGTGACGAGCTTTGTGCGCCCGCTCTCCGCAAGTTCGCGAACGTCAGAACCAAGCTCGCCACGGGCAGGCAGTTGATCCAAGTCTCCGCCGCTGTAAATGCGAACCAGATCGGTTCCGCGTGTCGCCCAGACAAAAGTGGTTCCCGGCTCAACCGCAGCCAGCCTATCGAGATCGAGCAGGGCATTGGCGGCCGAATGGCCCGAACCGACAACAAGCGTGGCGCGGCCGGCATAAAGGGTGCGGTCGCGGCCGAGAATGTCGGGAATGCCATAGGCGATCTTGTCTGCGAACTCCGCTTCGCCCTCCGCCGGGACACCACCGGCCCCAAGTGGATTTGGCGTCTGCCACGTGCCTGAGGCGTCAATGACGGCCCGTGCACTGTCGCGCCTGATGCCTTCCCCGGTTTCGACCACCAGCATGAACGGTCGCGCCTTTCGATCTTTGCTCAAGACCTTGTCTGCGCCCCAGCGGGAAACAGCAGTCACGCGCGCACTGGTTTCGATGGACGAGGAGAGTTCAGGGAGCCTTGCTAGCGGCTCAAGGTAGCGGGCAATCAGTTCATCAGCGGTGGGGAACGCCTCGGGCTTGGGCATCGTCCAGCCGCTCTCCTCAAGACGCTTTCGGGCCGCCTGATCAACACAGTAGCGCCAAGGCGTGAACACCCGGACATGGCCCCAGTCCTTGAGATTTGTGGCGATGCCAGCGCCGGCCTCATAGACCTTCACCGGGAGCCCCCTTTGGATGAGCTGGACGGCAGCCGCCAAGCCGACCGGGCCGGCTCCGATGACGGCGACAGGGAGGGCGTCAGGGTCATTCATTGACATTTTTTCCATCCTTCCGGGATCATCGAAATACGATGCAAAAAAGAGGCTATGCCGCCGCGTCGCTCTCCGTCGCGCCGCAAGCTGCGTCAGCACAGCACTCGTCAGCCAGGAAGCCGATCAAGTCGCGCATGATAGGATAGTTGGCCCGGCAGATGAGGGTCGTCGCCTGACGCTCCTGCGTCACGAGGCCGGTCAGAATGAGGCGATGCAGGTGATGGGACAGCGTCGAGGCCGCGATGCCAAGGGTGTCCTGCAAGTACCCCACCGGCCGGCCAGCTTCGCCGGCTCTGACCAGTGTGCGATAGAGCTTGAGCCGTGTCGGGTTGCCGATGGCTTCGAGCTGTTTTGCGGCTTGTTCGAGTTTCATGGAAATAGACTGCACCCTCCGCCGCTGCCGGTCAACTCTATTTCGACAATGATCGAAATAAGGTCAGACGAATTCCAAGTGCATCGGCAGGGAGTCGTCGCGGAAGGGCAGCGGACATGGTGCCAAGGCTCCATGGGATTGAGGTCGTCAGCATTTGCAGGTCACCGACACCCTACCGCATATTCCCCGTATGCCCCTGCGAGTAGCGCCCCGGCTGCGGCCACACCGTCAGGCCGTGCGGCTCGACGCCGACGCGGATCTTCGTCACGGCGCCCGACGTCGTGTCGATCATATAGACCTCGCTGTCGAACCGGCCGGAGAGCCAGAGCTGCTTGCCGTCGGCGCCGACATTGCCCATGTCGGGGCTGCCGCCGCCGGGGATCGGCCATTGGGCGACGACCGAGCGGGTCGCGAAGTCGATCACCGTCACGCTGCCAGGCCCGTCGGCACGGCCCTGTTCCATTTTGTGCGAGCCGCGGTTCGAGACATAGAGCCGCTTGCCGTCGCGGCTGACGACGAAGCCGTGCGCGCCAATGCCCGTTGGAATGAAGCCAATCTCCTTGAAGCTGTCGCCGTCGATCAGGAAGACGCCGTCATTCATCATGTCGGCGACGTAGAAGACCTTGCCGTCGGGCGAGAGCCTTATGTCCTGCGGCATGCCCATCTTCGACAGGTCGAGATGGCCGAGCACCTTGCGGTTCTTCAGGTCGATCTTGGCCAGTCCGCCGTCGCCATACTCGCAAGTGAAGATCGCATAGGAATTGTCGGCCGCGAAATCGGCATGGTTGATGCCGGGGCAGGCCGGCGTCGGGATGACGGCTTGCAGCGCCATGGTCCGCGGATCGCGCAGATCGAGCCGCCTCAAGGCCTCGTCAACGATGATGGCGGCGCTGCCGTCCGGCATGAAATACATGTTGTAAGGATCGTCGACCGGCACCTGCTTGCCGGGCTTTCCGGTCGCCGGGTCGATCGGCGTCAGGCTGCCGTTCTTGCCGGTGCCGTTATTGGCCACCCAAAGCGTCTTCAGGTCCCAGGAAGGAACGACGTGCTGCGGCTTGCTGCCGACCGCAAACCTGTCGACCTCCTTCAGCGTCGCCGGGTCGATGACGGAAACGCTGTTCGAGGAACGGTTGGGCACATAGACGCGCGGCAACGCAGCTGCCGCGGCTGGAGCCATATGGCCGGCGGTGGTGTGGCTGTAGATGTCGACGGGCGCAGGCTCGGAGCAATCCTCGGGGCAGGACTCGGCGAAGGCTCGCGCCGGGAGCATGGCGAGCAGGACAAGCGGCGCACAGAGGCGGGCGAAGCGCAGGAAGGTTTCGAACATCTGGATGCTGTGTGAAGAGGCAGGCCGGATCCGGCCGCCGGATGCCATAGCCGGTGTGCGGCCTTTCATCTAGCGCCTTTTCAAGAGGCTCCGCATGCGATTGCGCAGGAGCCGCGCCATGTTGCGGGTCTCGCGGTAGAGATGGAGCTGCGAGGCCGCCTGGCGGGCCGGCCGGTCGGCGTCGGGCGTCAGGCCGACCACCAGCGTGCCCATCGGCTTGCGCTCCGTCCACAGGCGACTCATCACCGGATGGTCGGGCACCGCGCAGGAATCGGTCATGGCGACATTAGGATCATCGAGATGCTGCTTGGTCACCTCGATCATCAGCAGTGTGCCCGGCGAATAGGCCGAGAGCGTCTCGTCATACGCCGTCTTCCAGGTGTAGGCGACGCCCGCTTCGACGAAGACGACGAGAGAAGCGATCGTGCGGCCGTCGAGCGTCAGTGTGTGGATGCGGCACATGTCGTGCTCGGCGAGCCTGTGCACCGCCTCGCGGGCGAAGGCGGCGCGGTAGCGGTCGATCGCCATGGCCGTGCGCTCGCGGCCCTTCCAGCCGGCCGCCTCCAGTGTCAGGAAGCTTTCAATGGCGTGGCGGATCTCGTCCGGTCCGCGCGCCACCACATGGTCCAGCTTGCCAAGGCCGGCGAGGCGCCGCTTGAGCCGGCGGAATTCGCGATAGTGATGCGCGCGCAGCGAGGCCTTGAGGTAGTCGTCGCCGTCGGCATCGCTTTCCAGCACCGGGCGCTCGGCCTTGCCGGTGACGACCAGGGTCAGGCCGCGGCTGTCGGCAAAGGAGGTGAGCAGGCTCGCCACCGGGCCGTCCAGCTTGATGTCGGGCAGCACGAAGACCTTCGGCAATTTGAGATGCGGCCTGGACAGCATCGAGAAGAAATCCTCGATGACGCCGACCGGATCGTCACGATCGACCAGCGGCGTGCCGAGCGGGCCGAACGGGCTCGACCATGTGCGCATGACCGGGACGCCGAGCGGAATTGCGGGGCGCTCGACCGAGAACGGCACAAGGAGCCGCAGCCGGTTGCGGAACTCGTCGCCGTCGCGGATCACCGCCAGCCGCACTTCGCGGTCCTCGAGCCTCGGCATGGCCGGCGCCAGGAAGCGCGGGTTGAAGAAGACGTTGGGCTCGATCGCGCGGGCGCTAAGATAGTCGAGCTCCTCGACCAGGTCGAAGCCGGCCGAGGCGGGATAGATCGCGAGCTTGCGCTCCGGCCGGTTGTTGGCGAACAGCTCGATATGGGCGGGATCGGCCTCCCTGACGAGGCCGGCAAGGCCCGACACCATGGCGCCGGCGGGCCCGCCGCTGGTCTCTTCAAGCAGCGGAATGGCGGCCATCAGGCGACTTCCTTATTTGCGGGCAAGAAGATCGCCATGACGATGCCGAGC
>NZ_RZST01000076.1:0-19182 GCF_003997575.1 Mesorhizobium sp. M1A.F.Ca.IN.022.07.1.1 | reverse complement strand
CGGTCTCAGTCACTTGCGCCCATTCCACGCCCTCACCAGGGTCGAGATCCAGCACGATCCGGTCGGCATGCTCGATGTCATCCACCGTGGCATTCCACGGGTGGAGCTCGACCGCATCCATTTCGACCAGCCCGAGCAAGCCGTCGAGGTCGTCGACCCAGACCCGAGTGCCCTCCCCACCTTCTCGCTTCTCGACGCGCAGCTGGTGCACCGCTGCCGGGATCTCGGGCAGCGGTCCCTTGTGGTAGAAAGTTGCCCCGAAGGCATGACGGACGAGCTTCAGTGGGCGACGGCCGAGGTGCACCAGCGCCTGATCGGCGACCAGACTCCAATAGCGAACGAGCTCATCCTTGGAAGGCGAAACCGCATCGGGCAGCAGCTGCAAGATATTCTCACGCGGCACGCCGTGATCTCGGTCCGCTCTTCGTTTCGACGGCGCCGGCGGCTTTGGCGGGACGGCCACCAGGTCCTCGCGGAGCCCCTTGAACACGGCTTCGCGCAAGATCCCGCGATCGGTAACGCCGCTGAACTGCACCTCGGCCAGGACTTCGGGTCTCACCCAGGTCGCCTTTGGCTTCACAATGGGCTCCGACAAAGGCGATTTGCCGATGATCAGCGGATCGAGCCGTTCGCGAACGCGTCGCGCCACTTCAAGCGTATAACCGCTCTGAGCCTTGCCTGCATAAAGCAGCCGATCGCCCTCGCGCTTGCCGATATAGAGCGATGCGATCCGGCGCGGCTCAGCACCAAGCTTCTCGACGAACGCGACGATCGGAAAGGTGTCGCTCTTGATGCATTTGACCTTGACCCAGCTCGTCTGCACGCCGGAACGGTAGGGCGCGTCCGCGCGCTTCGACACGATCCCCTCCAGGCCCATCCGGCAGGCATGATCGAACATCTCCCTGCCGCTCACCTCCAGATGCTCGGCATAGGTCAGCGTCGGCGCGCTGTCCTTCAGCAGCGTTTCGAGCGCTGCCTTGCGCTCGACCAGCGGCTGCTGTCGCAGATCGCGACCGTCGAGGTGCAGCAGGTCGAAGGCATAGAAGATCAATCTCGAAGAGTTTGCGTTGCCCAACTCGCGCTCCAGCGCCTGGTAGTCAGGCAAGCCGGTGTCGCCGAGAACGACAGCCTCGCCATCAATGATCGCAGATTTCACCGGCAAGCCCGCCGCCGCCTGGACAATCCTCCTGTAGCGATGCGACCAGTCATAGCCGCGGCGCGTGAAGGCTCGCGCTGTTGCGCCTTCCACGATGAGCTGGGTTCGGTAACCGTCGTACTTGATCTCGTGCAGCCATTCGCCGCCTTCGGGAGCTTTCTCGACCAAGGTGGGCGATTGGAACTCGATGAAGGAAAGCCGGTCTTTGCCGCTGGTCATGCACGCGCGACTCCAGGAACCGCGACTCAAGCCGGAGCAGTCCCATCAGTTCCTTCCATTTTAGTAAAATCGTATGTTTGTCCGACTTGGCCAAGCGTGGCCTCGCAAAGGCAACACGTTGCCCTCCGGGCCGCAGAGTGCTCCGATTATCTGATCAGATGTTTTATCAATTGAGTGCGGAACAATCCTTAGGCGGCGACGTTTGGCTGCGGGGTGGATCTTCTTCAGGTGGGCCGTCAATGAACAAGTCAATCGTAATGGATTCGGTCGAGATCGACACGCTGGAAGACAGGTATTACGTGCGCGTTATCGAGGATGGCGTTGTCACCATCAAGGGTTTCGGTTCCGAAGCGGATGCGAAAGCTTTTGCCAAGCACGAACACACCCGACTGGGACTTGACGCTGTCAAGCAGCCGGGCACCGGCCAAAAGCTGCGATACGGGTTTCCGGAAAGTTGATGCCGCCTCGAAGATCGAGGAGTCTCTGACTTCCCCTTCGGGAACGCCGGCAACGCGCGGCCGCGGTCCTGCCCTGCAAATAAGTCAGCCATGCGCGTCGTTCATTTGCCTGGTCGAGGTTGAACCAGCTTGAAGTCGAAGCTCTCCGGCAAACGTCCACGAGTGCTCACAGGCCTCACGGAGGACGCGACCTCCGGTTTGCGTGGACAGTTAGCTCGCTGCCAGCAGCGCTCGGCAGCGGGACCAGCTTAGCGGCGCTGTTTATGGCGATAGCCATTCATTTCGGGCCTGACGGCCGAAAGCGAGGGCCCCTTCGCCGTGAACACGACGCCTGCCGCCTCAAAAGCGCGACGGATGCGGGTTCGTTTCTCGACCCGCAGGATTCTGATCCCGTTCTCGAAGTCGCGAATGGTCCCTTCGCCTAGGCTGGCCTTGGCGCCGAGGCGCACCTGCGACCAATGCAGGAGTTCTCGTGCGGCTCGCGACTCCTCTGGCGTCAAATCCATCAAGGGGTCTCCCCTAGGGCTTTTCAGCTGTCAATTTCCAGCTTCGTGTGTCCCGGCTGCTCATGCCAGATCACCTGCCGGAGGTCGCCCCAGTCCACTGCCTGCCCGCAGGCGGGACATATCCGGAACTGGTCCTCTTCGTTGGCGGCTGCTCTGACCCGCAACCGGGCAAAGATCGGCGGCCCCAAATCAGAAAGCTTTGTCACCCAGCTTCCTTGCCTCACGTTGCAAAATCTTACGGTCGTTGCCGTGCTCGCTGATCAGTTCCCGAACCTGTTCAGGCGTGATGCGATGCTGCTTGGCAAAGTAGCGAACCTCATAATCGTCGTCCGCCGACACACGGTCGCGGTCCCGGAAATCGCGCTTCGTTTTGACGTCTGCCATGGTTGCTCCTCCTGGCAAAACGAACACCGGGAAGGCAGGAATGTTCCAAACCGCTAATATGTGCGTGAAGCGCTACGGCCGGGATGGGGTCGGCCACGGCATTGCCTGGGGAGGCCTCAAATGAAGTAACCGGCGGCATGGGCGGGGGGCGTTGGGGAGCCGCCGGTCACCAGGCAAGGGCCCATCTAATCAGAAAATGCATAGGCCCTTATATGATCATGCCAGCATTTTTCGCTCTTGGGAACTGGTTTCGGCATAAAATTCAAGATCGTACGCCCAAAGGTGCACGTTCTAATGATTTGCACGCCGGCGCTGCGACAGGAACCAGATCGGCACGCCCGCGTCATAAAGACAGGTTTCTGTCGTAACCCGGGAGTGAAGTCGATGGTCCGGCTCTTCGTTGTCGCTGCCGTGGCGTTCGCGCTCGCATGCAGCGGAGCTCAGGCGGCCAGGCTTGACCTCGACGCGGTCAATCAGGCGCAATTCAGCGAGGGCGAGCCGAAGGACGTCAGTCCGATGCTTCTCAAGGCGCAGATCCTTCTCGATCGCGCCCGCTTCTCGCCGGGCCTGATCGACGGTCGCCTCTCCGACAATTTTGCCAAAGCCGTGGCGGCGTTCCAGGCGGCGAACGGACTGGCTTCCGACGGCAAGCTCACACGCGAGACCTGGGACAAGCTGACGGCGAGCTCCGCCGAGCCGGTTCTGGTGGCATATGAGGTCACGGTCAAGGACGTGCGCGGCCCCTTTACCAGGCGCATTCCCACCCGCCTGGAGCGGATGGCCCGTCTGAAGCGCCTCGGCTATCGCAACGCGCGGGAGAGGCTGGCCGAGCGTTTCCACATCAGCGAACAATTGCTGAAGACGCTCAACCCGCGCGTCGGGTTCCGGAAGGCAGATGTGAGCCTCGTAGTGCCCGATCTCGGACGGGGCGACGCCCCGGCGGAGATCGAGACCATCGAGGTCGACAAGGCATCCCGCCAGGTCCGCGCGCTCGATCCATCAGGCAAGCCGGTTGCGGTCTATCCGGCCTCGATCGGCAGCGAGGAAAAGCCGGCGCCGAGCGGCGCCGCGGAGGTCAAACGCGTGGTGCGCAATCCGACCTATCACTACAATCCGAAATTCGCCTTCAAGGGGGTCAAGAGCAAGCGGCCCTTCACCATCGCCAAGGGACCGAACAATCCGGTGGGATCGGTCTGGATCGACCTCTCGATCGAAAGCTATGGCATCCACGGCACGCCGGATCCCGGCAAAATCGGGACGACCTACTCGCATGGCTGCATCCGGCTGACCAACTGGGATGCCGAAGACCTCGCCGCTATGGTCAAGCCGGGCACGAAAGTCGAGTTCAAGGACGAGACGGCGCAGGACGGGCAGGCGCAGTAAAAACGCCGGGAGGAGCGAGCCGCCAAGGCGGGATCGCTGCATAAGCCTAATTTATCGTTACCCCTAGTTTTTCAGAACGTTACACGGCCTTCCGTCGCCTGTAGCTTCGGCGGCGCGCTTTTGAAAACGATCTGGAATTGGTGGTTCGATGCAAGCACATGCGAGAGTGGTGATCGTCGGCGGAGGATGCGTCGGCGCCGGCATCCTTTACGGCCTGGCCAAGCGCGGCTGGACCGACGTTGCGCTGCTCGAGCGGACCCAGCTTACGGCCGGCTCCACCTGGCATGCGGCGGGCCTGATCCCGTCCTATACCCGCAACATCAATGTCGGCCGCATGATCAAGAAGACCATCGAGATCTATGAAGGGCTGGAGGCCGAAACCGGCCAGCCGGTCGGCTGGCACAAATGCGGCCAGCTGCGCATCGCCAACAGCCGCGACCGGCTAGACGAATTCAAGAGTTATATGAGCGTGGCCGACGTCCAGGGCATGCGCGCTGAGTTGCTGACGCCGGGCGAAGCGAGGCAGCTGGCGCCGCTGCTCGACAACGACCACATGCTGGGCGCGCTTTATCATCCCGATGACGGCCATATCGCGCCGGCCGATGTGACCATCGCCATGGCCAAAGGCGCGCGGGATCTGGGTGCCAAGGTGTACTTGAACACCGAGGTCACCGGCTTCAGGCGCACGCCCGGCGGCGAATGGCTCGTCCAGACTAACAAGGGCGACATCACCTGCGAGCACGTGATCTCCGCGACCGGCAATTATGCGCGCCAGACCGGCGCGCTGCTCGGCCTCGATATCCCGGCGATCCCGATCCTGCATCAGTACTGGATCACCGAAGCGGTGCCGGAAATCGTCGAGCGGAAAAGGCAGGGCCGCCCCGAAATGCCGATCCTGCGCGACGAAGGGTTCGAGGGCTATCTGCGCGAAGAAGGCGACGGGCTGATGTTCGGGCCTTACGAGCGCACGGCGAACCTGAAACTGTTCGCCGAGGACGGCGTCCCTTCCTGGTTCGGCGCCGACCTCGTCGAAGAAGATTTCGAGGCGGTGTCGTGGAACTGGGAGCAGGCTCTGCAGCTGGTGCCGGCGCTGGGGCGCGTCGGAATCAAGGCCAATGTGCGCGGACCGTTCCAGATGACCGCGGACGAGCTTCCCTTGATGGGGCCGGCCTGGAGCCTGCCCAATGTCTGGCTAGCCGAAGGCGTGCCAGGCGGCATCCTGTGGGGCGGCACGATCGGCTATTACCTGTCGGAACGGATCGTCGAAGGCGGCAACAGCCTCGACACCTCGGATCTCGATCCGCGCCGCTTCGGCGACTACGCCAACAAGGCCTGGACGCGCGAAAAGGTCCGGGAGGCCTGGGGCACACATGCGGAGCAGAAATATCCGGGACAGGACATGCCCGCCGCCCGGCCGCAGAAGACCGCGCCTTCCTATGACAGGCTGACCGAGCTCGGCGCGGTCTGGGGCGTGCTCAATGGCTGGGAGATGCCCAATTGGTTCGCGCGCGACGGCGTCGAAGCCAAGGACCAGTATAGCTGGCGATGGACGCCGAAGGGGAACCTCGTGGCCGAGGAAGTCCAGGCGGTGCGCACTGCCGTCGGCCTGGTCGAGATGACGCCCATGACCAAGTTCGAGGTGTCCGGACCGAACGCGGCCGCCTGGCTGGACAGGATCATCGCCAATCGCTTGCCGGCGGTCGGAAAGGTGACGCTGGCGCATCACCTCACTGCGGGCGGCGGCGTGCAGGCGGAGTACATGGTGGCGCGGCTCCGAGAAGACCTGTTCTACCTCATCTCGACGCCGCGCGCCGAGCGCTGGAATTTCGACGATCTCTCAAGGCTGCTGCCCGCCGACGGCAGCATATCACTGAAGAACGTCACCAACGATCGCGGCTGCTTCACCGTCGTCGGGCCCAAGGCACGCGAAGTGCTGCAGCAGCTAACCGAGATCGATCTTTCGAACGAAAAGTTCCCGTGGTTCAGCGTGGCGACCGGCAGCGTCGCCCTGGCCAGCGACGTGCGGCTGCTGCGCGTCAACTATGAGGGCGAGCTCGGCTGGGAACTCTATCACCCGCTGTCCTATCAGCGGCAGCTGCTGGATGCCATCCTCAAAGAGGGCGAGAAGCACGGCATGCGGCTTGTCGGGCTGCATGCGCTGGAGTCGCTCAGGCTCGAAAAATCTTATCGCGCCATGTATCGCGACATGAACCCTGAGCTCAACGCGCTGGAGAGCGGGCTCGAGCGCTTCATCCGCCTCGACAAGGGCGATTTCGTCGGCCGCGAGGCGGTGCTGAAATACAAGGCGAGGAACGACCAGCGCCGGTCGGTGACGCTCAAGATCGAAACCGACGGCGCGAGCACGCTTGCCTCCGAGGGCCTTTATAGCGACGGCGAACTTGTCGGGCGCATTACGTCGGGCGGCTACGGCTATGCGCTCGGCCATGACGTGGCGCTGGCCCTTCTGCCGGAGCGTCTGAGCAAGCCCGGCACCAAGCTCGAGGTCGCCATTTTGGGAGAATGGAAGATCGCCGAGGTGATCGCGGACTCGCCTTACGATCCGACCTCGGCCAGGGCGCGTATGTGATGCGCGTCGATCGGATCAACGTCTATTCGGCGCAGCTGCCCGTCAAAGGCGGCGTCTACCGCATGGCCAGCGACGACGTGGAGTCGCTGGACTCGACGCTTGTCGAGATCGTGACCGAAGACGGTTTGACCGGTTGGGGCGAGACCTGCCCGATCGGACCGGTCTATCAGCCGCACCATGCGCTGGGCGCTCGCGCGGCGATCGCCGAAATCGCCCCGGGACTGATCGGTGCGGAGATCGCTTCGATCAGACTGCTTGCGAAACAGATGGACGAGCGCCTGAACGGACATGGCTATGCCAAGGCCGCGTTCGACATGGCCTTTCTCGACCTGCTCGGCCAAAAGCTCGGCGTGCCGGTCTCGACGCTGCTGGGCGGCGCGCTGACCGATCGCGTGCCGGCCTATTATTCGCTGATCGTAGGTCCGCCGGACGAAACGGCGAGGATCGCCGCCGACAAGGTGAAGGCCGGCTATCCGCGCCTCCAAGTGAAGATCGGCGGGCGCAACCTCGAAGAAGACGTGGCCGTCGTGCACAAGGTCTGGGAAGCTGTCGGCTACAAGGCGCGCATCGCGGTCGACGGCAACCGGGGCCTGACAATCGCGTCGGCAATCCATCTCGACCGGCTTTGCCACGCCATCCCCTTCGTCTTCGAACAGCCCTGCAACACCATGGATGAAGTCGCTACGCTGAAGGGCCGCGTGACGCATCCGGTCTATCTCGACGAGAGTACCGAGGACCAGAACGCGGTGCTGCGAGCGATCTCCATGGGCATCGCCGACGGCTTCGGCTTCAAGGTGACGCGTCTCGGCGGCCTCACGAAGATGACAACCGTGCGCGACCTTTGCGCCATTCGCTCGCTGCCGCACAGCTGCGACGACGCCTGGGGCGGCGACATCATCGCGGCGGCCTGTGTCCATCTTGCTGCCACGGTCGAGCCGCGCCGGATGGAGGGAGTCTGGATCGCCCAGGAATATATCGACGGGCATTTCGACCGGAAGAACCCGGTCGTGATCGAAAAGGGCTTCATAGCCGTGCCGCAGCGGCCGGGCCTGGGCGTCAAACCGGAACCCGGGACATTCGGCAAGCCGCTGGCGACTTACGGAGCCTGACCACCGGCCAGGCTTTGGCTGGCGCCAGCCGATCACTTCTTGGGCCTCGCGGATCGTTCCGCCTCATCCCGCGTTGAGTGGCACGCAAAGGGAGGAACGGCAATGGATGATGATCGGACCGAGAAGATCAGGCAGCGTGCCTATGAGCTCTGGCAGCGCGAGGGCAGCTTGCATGGCGACCATGAGCGGCACTGGCGCCAGGCCGAGATGGAGATCGATCGCGAGGCGGCGCTGCCGCTCACGGCAGACGATGCGCTGCCTGGAACGCGCGAGATCGACAGCGCGGATGTGCTGACGGTCGAGGCGCTTGCAATACGCACCGGCATATCGGCCCAAGAAGCGCAGGAGTTGCTCGACAGGCTGGGCAGCGACCGCGCCGCGATCGAGCAGGCGGCGCGGAGCATCCGGGCACGGAAAGGGCTGTAGGTCAGGAACCACGACGCGTGCGACGGTTGCCGGCATTCGACGTCGGCGGAACCCTCGTTGCCATCGACAGTTCCTCCTGTCTAACCACAGGAGACCTGTCATGGATCATACCAACCACGTGAGGCTGACAAACGCCGAATTGACTCCCAGCGTTCTCGAAGGCGCCACCATCTACGGCCCCGACGACGAAAAGATCGGTCCGGTCGACCACATGCATGGCAGCCAGGTCGTCATCGATGTCGGCGGCTTCCTCGGCATCGGTGCAAAGCCGGTCGCCGTCAGCGCCAACCAATTGGATTTCATGCGCGACGAGGACGGCGACGTCCACGCCGTGACCAGATGGACGAAGGACCAGCTGAAGTCGATGCCCGAGCATCACGACTGAGCACGGGAGGGTCCGACGAGAGCCGGGCCTCCATTCAGCAGGTCGCGCTCGGCGGCCTGCACGTGGCCCCCGCGCTCAACGAGACGACGGCGGTGGAGAGGCCGGCGACGCCGCTCTGCCCCGTTGCCGGGGCTAACGAAGGCCGTCAGCCCTTCATTGAATTGCTGTAGACCTGCACGCCGACGCGCTCGTTGCGGCGCCAGCGCACCACGGCCCGATAAACGGCGTCGTCATCGGGAACAATGAGCGTGAAACGGTCGGGCAATTCCACTTGCGGCCCGACGCGCAGTTCGGCGCCATGCTCGTGCTGATTACGGACGGAGCACCTGATGCTGGCGTCGCCGGTGACGATTGTAGCCTCCTTCAGCACGAATTCTCGTGAATGAAGACGGCGCTCTAAGTGGGGAAAGGTGGCCATGATGCACTGGTCCCGAAACTTGCCCGGCGGGCTCAAACTCAATCGCCCGACGCACCACCCTAGCGCGGACGTGTTTCCGTTCCGTTAGCGTTTTCTAATCACTGCCCACTCGGCGATCCCGTTTCCGCACAGGCGGCGCCGGACCGAACGAGCTTGTCGCATGCCGCTAATGCCGCTTGAAATACTGGACCTCGCGCTCGTGCTTTTCGGCAGCCTCGCGCGACTTGAAGGTACCGAGATTCCGGCGTTTGCCGGTCCTCGGATCCACCTTGCGCGAATAGAGCCGGTAGTCGCCGGACTTCAGCTTGCGGATCATGGGACACCTCCTCTGCTCGTAAGTCTAATCCACTCGACCTGTCCGGGGTTCCAGCAGCGAACGTAATCCATTTCACGGAAGCGCCGCGCCGAATGTCGGAATCGACGCGGCAGCGACACGATTGGGTCGGATTATTTGTACTCAAACGACTTCCGCGGCGTTAGTCTTTGCGTCCGCGAGCATGCCGGACTGGAGGAGGGTGAGATGGCGACGGCCAAGCTTCACGGCGTTGAACTCGTCAAGGGCCAGAGGTGGACGGTGCGCGTCACCGCCTACGGCACTACGCTGACCTTCCCTTTCGAAGCCGAGCAATTTGCGCGCTCCTATGCCGATGGTCAGGCCTTCCGCCTTGGCGTCGAGGTGGTCGAGTTGAAGGACTGCGCCTGAGCGGCTGCGGGCGTAGCGATCGCCGCCACGGGTTCGCCGCGAGACAAATCTATCGCCAAGCTCCGATAGCGGCGGACCTTATGCAGGAACTGGCAAGAAGTCGGTGTCGTGCCCATCACTTTGTCGACTCGTTCGCAAACCACGAGCCTCGATCTACTTCATGAAGCATCTGGCGTTCTAGGTTTGCGACGACCAGGCAACCTTCTCGCCATCCTCCTTGATGAATTCGCGCACGGGGTTGTCGAGCAGCGGCAGCACCGCCTCCGACGGCCGGCAGAGCCTCGTGCCCTTGGGCGTCTCCACGATCGGCCGGTTGATGAGTATCGGATGGGCGAGCATGAAACCGATCAGCTCGTCGTCGCTCCATTTCGGATCGGCGAGGCCAAGCTCCGCGTAGGGCGTGCCTTTCTCCCGCAACAGGTCGCGCGGGGTGATGCCCATCGCCGCGATCAATTCGAGTAGCCGTTCGCGGCTCGGCGGCGTCTTCAGGTATTCGATCACCATCGGCTCCTCACCGCTGGCGCGGATCATGGAAAGCGTGTTGCGCGAGGTGCCGCAAGCGGGGTTGTGGTAGATGGTGACCGTCATGGCTCGGCTTTCAGTGGCTCGGATTGCTCGATGGATTCGGGCCGCAGCAGCCATCCCATCAGCGCCAGCGCGATAAAGGCGCCGAGCAGTTCGGCGACGATGAAACCCGGGAGATCGGCCGGCCTGATGCCGGAAAAGCTGTCGGTGAGCGCACGCGCCACGGCGACGGCCGGATTGGCGAAGGACGTAGAGGCGGTGAACCAGTAGGCGGCGGTGATGAAGAGGCCTACCAGCCATGGCACAGCCCGTCGCTCGAAGCGCAGGCCGGCGAGAATTACAGCGACCAGGCCGAATGTCGCGACAATCTCCGAAAACCATTGCGTCGGTCCGGCGCGCGGCTTGGTCGCGATCTCCAAGGCCGGCAGGGCGAACATGAGGTGCGCGGCAATCGTGCCGGCGATGCCGCCGGCGAACTGCGAGGCGAGATAGGCAGGCAGATCGCGCGGCGGCAGCGAGCGGTTCAAACAGAAGACGAGCGAGACGGCCGGATTGAAATGCGCCCCGGAGATCGGTCCGAGGATGGTGATCAACACCACCAGCATGGCGCCGGTCGCGAGCGTGTTGGCGAGCAGCGCCAGCGCGGTGTCATGCGTCAGCGTCTCCGCCATGATGCCGGAACCGACCACCGTTGCCACCAGCAGGCCGGCGCCCAGGGCTTCAGCAACGGCACGTCGCGGCAGATCGTAAGAGATCATTGCCGGGGCCCCTCGCCCGGCCGGCAGCACGGGGCGGCGAGCGCCGGCGCGCAGATTTCCGGCCGGCCCGAGCAGCAATCCTCCATCAGGAAGCGGATCAGAGCGGAAAGCGCATCGTATTCCGCGCTGTAGACGATCGAGCGTGCGTCGCGGCGCGTGCCGACCAGGCCGGCGCGCTCCAGTTCCTTGAGATGGAAGCTGACATTGGACGGAGATACCTCGACCTGTTCGGCAAGCGAACCGGCGGCGATGCCGTCCGGCCCGGCAACCACCAGCAACCGAAGCAGTTTCAGCCGCGTTTCCTGCGACAGCGCACCAAAGGCCATCAGGGCTTGTCGCTCATCCACGTTTCAACAATCCTTGAAATATTGAAACGAGGCATAGCCGACATGCTCACTCCTGACAAGAAATATCGTCCCCGCTCCTCCATTGGATCCTCGGACCTGACCATCGGCGATCTGCTCCACACGCTGGCTGATTACCAAGACAAGCCGCTGGTGTTTCGTTACGACGCGGCCGGCCGGTGAAATTTCCACCCCAACTAGGATAGTGGGTCGGTTTGAAATCGCGGGTTAGCCCAAACTCCCCCGTCCATCACGCTCTATTGAGCGAATGTGAATGATCGCCAGCTTCCTCTAAACCCGTGATCGTGATGAATATCCGACCGCCAGAGCACACCCAACAATGTAGCTCTCAGCAAGGAAAAGGGCTCGCGCCTAAACGCCGCGAGCCCTTCTCTTTTTACGTCACGCGCTTTTTGTAAGGGCCGCGCACTGTTGGCTTCTCGGCTTCGACAAGCGCAACGATGTTCGCGCTTCTCCCAAAGCTTGTCGATGACGCCCGTTCCCGTCTATTTCCAGACGGGGCCTAGGCGAAAGCGCCTATTCTGATCGGGATGGACTTTCAAACTGACCCACTACCCAAATTAGCGATCTCTTGTATTTCTTGAAAATGAGGATCATGCTTGGCCCAATGCGTGGCAACCTGATGCGCAGCCGGGTGGATAAAAGGGTAAGGCGCCATGGAATTCGCAGTCTGCTATGACCACAGCGTGATCGATCTGGCTTGGTCGATCTTCCTCGGCATCACGACGGTTTTCATGTTCTTGGCGCCATTGGCCGTTGCGCGGCTGATAGCGATCTCGCGCGGGGCACCTGTCGGACGGCTTCAGCCGGCCTGACAGGCGAGAGACCCTCTCCTAGCCGACGATTTTTAGCCCAGGCACTTCACCGAACAGCGCCGAGCAGTCGATCTCGTCCCGGAAAAGCGCGTCGGGATCGAGCACCAGCCACGATGTATGCGTACGAAGATCCCTCAGTCTGGCGTTCTTTTCGGCGCGCGCCTGGCGCTCCGCCTCGGCAATCGAGGCCAAGCCTGGCATCTCGGCCCTGTGAAGGTGAGAACTCCTCGACATAGCGAGACAAAACGCGGTCGCCCTATTTTGCGTTCCAGCCCATCCGCCTGAAAACAAGTGCCGTGATCATACCCGCGAGCACGACCAAAAGCCGGATGGCCAAGGCCACCCCAAGCCGCCGCACGTTTCATTCGCGCCGCCATCGCTACGAGCGGCCCAGCTCGAATCAGCGCAGACCCAGAAAACTCAAAATGGCGATCACGATGACGATAGCACCTACGATCCAGATGATGTTGTTCATGGTCCTCTCCACATGTCGGCGGTCAGGAAACGCGCCTGCCAAGGGGGCATAGGCCGAAGTTTCTTTCGGAAGCCCTCGCAAAGACCTCAACACTTAGAAACTGCTAATGTTCCGCCCGCATCTGTGCCGGGGGCCGGACTAGGCGTTCTTGGCACCTGGAAGCGGTTTCTGCAGCTCGACGCCGCGCTGTTAACCGCTCGCCTGAAGGCCGGACCAAGGTCGGTGTCGCAATTGCCGCGGCTGGCCTATACTCTTTGTCCGTGGTGGGGTGAATCGCGCGAATGCTCAGGGAGACCTTGAAGCGACTTGTGCAAATCTGGAGCGGGCTGTCGCTGGCCTGGCAGTTTGTGATTGCCGGCGGCATCGGGCTTTTGGCGGTGATGCTCGTGGTTGGCCTCTGGGTGACCTCGCAAATCCGCGAAGGCGTGATGCACAACTCCGCCACCACGACGGCGCTCTATGTCGACAGCGTGATCGCGCCGCTGCTGCCGGACCTGCGCAAGAGCCGCGAGCTCGACGACACGGTCAAACGGGCGCTGGACGAGACGCTCGGCCAGGGCGCGCTCGGCAAGAGGCTGGTGTCATTCAAGCTGTGGCGGCGCGACGGCACGGTGCTTTACGCTGATAACTCGAAGCTGATCGGCAAGACGTTTCCGCCCAACCCCAATCTGATCTCGGCCTTTGCCGGCAACGTCGTGGCGGAATTCAACAACCTCGCCGACGATCCTGAGACCAGCGAAGAGAAAGCGGTGACCGCGCCGTTGTTCGAGATCTACAACCCCGTGCGCGAACCCTGGTCGGGCGAAGTGGTGGCGGTGTCGGAATTCTACGAAGTCGCCGACGATTTCCAGGAGACGCTGAACTCAGCGCTTAGATGGACCTGGCTGGTGGTGGCCGGCGCCACCGCTGCCTCGCTGGCGCTTCTGTCGGGCATCGTGTTTCGCGGCAGCCGCACCATCCAGACGCAGCGTGCCGCGCTGGAAGCCAAAGTCACCGAGTTGCAGGAGGCGCTGGCGCAGAACTCGTCGCTACGCCAGCGCGTCCAGCGCGCCTCGCGGCGAGCCACTGCCATCAACGAACGCTACCTGAGGCGCATCGGCGCCGACCTGCATGACGGCCCGGCGCAGCTGGTGGCGCTTGCCGCGCTCAGAATGGACAGTCCGGTGCTGGTCGACCCCGCCACGCCCAAACCGCAGCGCGAGGCGGAAATCGCCGGCATCCATAAGACGCTGGGCGAAGCGATGAGCGAGATACGCGGCATCTGCAACGGCCTGGTGCTGCCGCAGATCGAGACGCAGGCAGTGGCCGACATATTGCGGCTGGCGGTCGCCGAGCATGAGCGCCGCACCGACACCAAAGTGCTGCTGACGCTGCCGGAGCGCTTGCCGGAACTCGGCACCTCGGAGAAGATCAGCATCTATCGTTTCGTGCAGGAAGGACTGAACAACGCCTTCCGGCACGGCAAGGGCAAGGGCCAGCAGGTGAGAGCCACGATGAAGGGCGGCAAGCTTCTGGTCGAGGTACAGGACACCGGCCCGGGCTTCAATCCTGCGCGAAGCGAAGGCCTCGGGCTCGCCGGTCTCAGGGAGCGTATCGAAAGCATTGGCGGGCAGTTCGAGACGCT
The DNA here is from genome assembly GCF_003997575.1 of Mesorhizobium sp. M1A.F.Ca.IN.022.07.1.1. NCBI lineage: Bacteria > Pseudomonadati > Pseudomonadota > Alphaproteobacteria > Hyphomicrobiales > Phyllobacteriaceae > Mesorhizobium > Mesorhizobium sp. M1A.F.Ca.IN.022.07.1.1. Next base: position 4,886 of record NZ_RZST01000076.1, on the reverse strand, counting down.
TTCGGGGCCGGGAGGAACGAGACTGGTAATCACATTGTCTGTCGAGGAGCAGCCGTGACCGCACCCATCCGCATCGCTATTGTCGACGACCATCCGCTGTTTCGCGAGGGCGTGGCGCGCAGCCTCGGCGAGATCGGCGGCTTCGAGCTTGTCGGCGAAGGCGCCAGCGCCGAGGACGCCGAAAAGCTGGTCCGCGCCAGCGCGCCCGACGTGCTGCTGCTCGACATCAGCATGCCCGGCGGCGGCCTCAATGCGCTGGCCAGCATCCTTTCGGCGGCGCCTGAGCAAAAGATCGTCATGCTCACCGTGTCCGAGACCAATGCCGATGTCGCCCAGGCGCTGAAGGCGGGCGCGCGGGGCTATGTGCTGAAGGGCGTCGGCTCCAAGTCGCTGGCCGAGATCCTGCGCGACGTCGCCAACGGCCAGAGCTACGTTTCGCCGACGCTTTCGGCCCGGCTGCTGTCGGATCTCTTGCAGCCCACCAGCCGCAAGCCCGACCCGCTCAGCCAGCTAACCGGCCGCGAGGCCGAGATCCTGGGGCTGGTGGCGGAGGGCCTGAGCAACAAGGAGGTCGCGATGCGGCTGTCGCTGCAGGAAAAGACGGTCAAGCACCACATGACCCGAGTGCTCGCCAAGCTCAACGTGCGCAATCGGACGGAGGCGGCGCTGCTGATGCATGAAGCGAGAGAGAGGAATTAGTGAATAGTGGAAAGTACAGTGAATGGTGAAGCGTCGGCGCGTTCCCATTCGGTGAAGTGCGTTTCGTTGATTACTGTTCCTATTCACCATTCACCGTCACTTCAAAAGCAAATCACCCCCGCCTCTGAAGGCGGGGGTGACATGCGAAGGCGCGGGAAAAGGGGGTAGCTTCTCTCGGCCCTCACAAGCCTAGCAGACGGGCCAGATCCTTCTCGGTCGCCCGGCGCTCGACGATGGTGCGGCCTTGCGCATCGCTCATCTCGAAGCGTCCGTTCTCGATCTCTTCCTTCATGCCGTTGCGGTGGATGATGGTGATCCTGTTGCCGTCGATCTCGACTATGTCGCCCGTCGCCGCATTGACACGGCTGGCGGCCTTGCCGCCGGGGCTGGTGTTGCCTTTGCCGCTGTTGTTGCCAGGACCGGCATTGGCATTGCCGCCACCGGCATTGCTGTTGCCGGAATTGCCGCCAGCGTTTCCGCCGCCGCCATTGCCCCCGCCGCCATTGCCGTTGCCGCCGCCGTCGTCGGCATAAGCGGTGGCCACCAGGAGCTTGGCGAGGCTATTGGACGTGAAATGACCAGGCGCGGCAAAAAGCGCCAGCGCGGCCGCGGCGCGCAGCGTAAGGCGGACAAACCTTTTTGAGGCGGGTTCGCGCATGCCGTCCTTGGTTCATGCCGGTTCCGCCTCGGGCCTGCCGAAGTTCCGCTCTCAGCCCGCCAAGGCGGAACCGGTGTCTTGACCAGACAAGATTCACGCTTTGGTAAGGTTACGGAAGCGGCCCACGACCCATGCCACCTCCGGTCGGACCTTTTTGCAGTCACTTGGGGACCATTGTCGCACCACCCGGGAACACAACTGGAGGCTGCGACTGCCGTCGCGTTAACCAAAATCGCTTGGAAAGCGGTTAGCAATTCATTATGACTGTCGCACGCGAGAACGGCGCGGACACTCAACGAACCGCGGCATGCTACGGCGCATGCGCCCTCCTGGGCGGAAAAGCGCCGTATCCTTTGGTTTGCGCATGAATTGTTTCCCGGACTGCGGGGGCATGCGCCAAGAGCCCGCCTTATCCGGCAGCCGTCTCAAGGGCCCCAAAAAAGTACCCCCGCCAAAAGGCGGGGGCAAGGTGAGCAGCGGGAGTTCTGTCGTAAGACGATCAGGACCGAAGAGACGAAGCAAAAGGTGGCAACCTGATTTTGCAGCGCTGGCTTTTGGCCCCTTAAGATCTAATCCAGATAGAACCTCGCTCTCACAAACTCTTTAGGCGATCGAGATCGGCCACTGTGGCCTTGCGCTCGACGATGGTGCGACCAAACTTGTCCTCCATCCTGAAACGGCCGTTCTCGATGCTCTCCTTCATTCCGTTCCGGTGCGTGACCTGGATGCTATTGGCACTGACCTCGACCTTGTCGCCGGTCGCCGCATTCACATGATCATCGACATCGCCGGTTGCTGCAGTGTTCGTTGCGCCCTTGCTGTTGCCGCTGTTTCCGTTTCCGTTGTTACCGCCCGAGTTGCTGTTTCCGCTGTTGCCGCCCGAGTTGCCGTTCCCGTTCCCGCTGTTGCCGCCGCCGCTGCCGTTACCGTTTCCGCCGCCGCTGTTCCCACCGCCATTGCCGTTTCCATTGCCGCCTTTGCCGGCATAGGCCTTGGCCACGACAGGACCGTCGAAGGAGAGATGAAAAGGCGCGACAACAAGCGCCAGCGCAACGAGCGCCCGCAAGACATGCCTGCAGCCCATGCGCGATACGCGCATCCCAATCTCCCCTTGCCAGCCATCCGACCCTTCGGCCGAACTACCCCACCGGCAATGTCGCAACATCAGCATCCCTAATCAACCCGTCGTGGGGAAGTGGCCCACGACCCTTGTCTTGCTTTTTAAGACCTTTTTCGCAGCGATGTCGGACCTAAGTCCTATCTCAACCACCAGATGTGATTGGGCCCGGCTGCGTGCACGGCTTTTTCTGGCGTGGATACCCGCGTGCACGGCTTCGCGCAACGCGCTACGAGTGGTTGTTCTATGCTCTCCCAAAACCGCCGCGCCCTCAGGCGATATGGCATTGATCCTTAACAGGGTGACGGAACCGGCGCTCTCGCCGTTACGGCCGCGCCGAACGCGGCGGCAATCACGGCGCCAATACCGGCGCATTGCAAAACGCTCAAGCTCTCGTGCAGGAAGAGAAACCCGGTCAGCGCGGCGCCTGCGGGTTCCAGGCAGACGATCATGCCATAGACTTTCGCCGGCATTCTGGCGAGCACCATCATCTCCAGCCAGAAGGGCAGCGCGCTGGAGAACAGCCCGACGACGACCGCGGCCACCATGACATGCGAGTCGGTGAGATAAGGTTCGGCTGCGATGAAGCCAAAAGGCAGCGCGACGAGCGCGGCGATCGCCATGCCATAGGCCGAGGTGCGGGCGCCAAGCTCGGCGCCGGCCTTCTGCGCACAGATGATATAGAGCCCCCAGCAGGCGCCGGCGGCAAGCGCAAGCAGCACGCCGATCGGATCGAGCCCGCGGCTGATATCGGCGAACGGCGAGAGCAGCACGATGCCGGCGACCGCAAGCACCACCCAGACGAGGTCGAGAAGGCGCCGCGAGCCGAGTGTGGCGACAAAAAGCGGGCCGGTGAATTCGAGCGCCACGCAGATGCCCAGCGGAATGCGCTCGAGCGCGGCATAGAAGAGCAGGTTCATCACCGAAACGGTGACGCCATAGACGGCGAGCCAAGGCAGACCCTTTCGTGTCGGCAGCACTTTCCATGGCCTGAGCACTGCCGCCAGCATCAGCGCGCCGATGAGGAGTCTCAGCATTGTTGTGCCGTCCGGCCCGAGGACCGGAAACAGGCCCTTGGCGAAGGCCGCGCCAACCTGCACCGAAAGGATGGCACCAAGCAGGCCGAGGATGGGCAAGGCTCCCAGCTGCGCCTGCGGTTTTGCACTCGGCGTCGACGTCACTTCTCCTCCACCCCCCGCGCCCCGGTCCGAGGCGGCGATAGAGACTGGCGTTTCCCTTGTCTTGAGGCAACGGGGCCGGATGGTTGGACAAGGCCTCTCGCGACTGGTTTGCTGCGCCGCACAAGACTTTGAAATTCAATATACTTTTCACAACGCGATTTGAATAGTCTTTGGCTAAATGGAGTGTTACTGTCAATATCGCCAAAACACCCGCTACGGTTGTCGCAATGCGTCACAGCATCCGTAGCGATAAATACTTCAAAAATCAGACCAACCGACCATCACCATATAGGACCATAGGCCAAACTTCCCAAGTCAACTGTCGTCTGCAACCCTCCAAATCACAGCTTTATTTCAAACTCGTAAGCATTGTGTGTTGCGCCGCAACATAAGCGGAGACAGATGTTAACCAACATGGGCAGTGGAGGATGCCGCTACGTTGAGCCGAATGGGCATTCCGCTGACAGCCAAGGACGGCACTCTCGCCCCGGACGGAGATTCGTCGACAGGCGGAGTCGGCGTGCTTTGCAGGTCCAGCGCAGGATCTTACGACGGAGCCTGGGGACCCCGCCAATGACAGGTCAGCGCGACATCCAGCTTGATGCAGTGCGAGCTGTAGCCGTCACGCTGGTGCTTTACGCGCATTTCCTTGCGCCGAACGGCACCTCCTTCCTCGGCCATCTCGGCGTGCGGCTGTTCTTCGTGCTCTCCGGCTTCCTGATCACCCGGCTTTTGCTTGACGCGCGTGACAGCAACGCATTCGCTTCCGGGCCGGCCCTGCGCGCCTTCTATGCCAGGCGCGTGATCCGAATTTTTCCGCCTTATTTCGCGGTGCTGGCCCTGGTCTGGCTCACCAATCTGGAACAGTCCAGCTCGTCGCTTGCCTGGCATGCGCTTTATCTCTCGAACTTCTGGTATGCGCTGCGCAACGACTGGACCCCCTGGCTGCTCTGCCATTTCTGGAGCCTCAGCATCGAGGAGCAGTTCTATCTCGCTTGGCCGCTGATCGTGCTTCTGGCGCCGCGCCGGCGTATCGAGGCGATCACGATCGGCGTCATCCTCTTCTCGTTCGCCTACCGCTTCTACTGGCCGCTCACCGCCAACCCGGCGCTCGCCCGGGACCTGTTGCCGCCGGCCTCGATGGACGCGCTTGGCTGCGGCGCCCTGCTTGCCGTGCGCCGCGCCAGGGGCGCCGCAGCCAAGCGCGTCCATCGAGGCCGGCGGCAACAGG
>NZ_RZST01000075.1:0-19210 GCF_003997575.1 Mesorhizobium sp. M1A.F.Ca.IN.022.07.1.1 | reverse complement strand
GATGGAGCTGCGCGACACCACCGAAGAGGATGAGAAGGAGATCGAGGCGTCGAAATACGACCTCGCCTATGTCGCGCTCGAGGGCAATATCGGCTGCATGGTCAACGGCGCCGGCCTCGCGATGGCGACGATGGACATCATCAAGCTCTACGGCGCCGAGCCGGCCAACTTCCTCGATGTCGGCGGCGGAGCCTCGAAGGAGAAAGTGACGGCGGCCTTCAAGATCATCACCAAGGATCCGGCGGTCGAAGGCATCCTGATCAACATCTTCGGCGGCATCATGAAGTGCGATGTCATCGCCGAGGGCGTGATCGCCGCGGTCAAGGAAGTCGGGCTGAAGGTGCCGCTGGTCGTGCGGCTGGAAGGCACCAATGCCGAGCTCGGCAAGAAGATCATCAATGACAGCGGCTTGAACGTCGTCTCGGCAGACGACCTCGACGACGCGGCCAAGAAGATCGTCAAGGCGGTGAAGGGCTAAAGCGGATGCCTCCGCGCAAGATAAATCTGGTCGAGGCGGCGGATGCGAAGATCGCCAAGGTCTTCGATCCGCACATCGCCGGCGACGTCAACGACAGCCAAGCCAAGGTCGCCAAGTTCGGCGAGGTTTTCGACTGGCACGCGCATGATGACGAGGACGAGGCCTTCCTCGTGCTGCGCGGCAAGATCGCCATCGATTTCCGCGACGGGCCGGTCGAACTCGGCGAGGGCGATTTCATTGTCGTGCCGCGCGGCGTCGAGCATCGGCCGCGGTCGCTGACTGTCGAGCCCGTGGTGCTTATGTTCGAGCCGGCGACCACCCTCAACACCGGCAATGCCCGAAGCGACCTCACCGTCACCGATCTGAAGCGGCTCTGAGCCATGAACGCGACGCCTTTCTCATCCCTCTCGGCCGATCACCAGCGCCTGCAGGCGCTGGTCGGCGCGTGGCGTGGCGAGGAAGATGTCGCGGCGACGCAATGGACCGATGCCGGCGCCGCGACTTCGGAAGTGCTTGCGGACGCGCAGTTCGGCGGCCAGTTCGTGGTCCAGCGCTACCGTCAGCGCCGCGACGGCACGATCTCGTTCGGCGCGCATAATGTGTTCGGCTTCGATCAGCCGAACGACGTCGTCACCATGCATCAGTTCGACTCGATGGGTTTCGTGCCGGTCTCACCGGCTACGGGCACATGGAACGGCAACGAGCTTGTGCTGGAACGGTCGTCGCCGCGCGGCTCGGCTCGCGTGACTTACAGCTTTGACGGCACTGATACTTACCGCATGCGATTGCACTTCAAGCCCGCCGGCAGCGACGCCTGGCAAGACATGGTGAGCGGCCTCTACCGGCGCGTTTCGCCTTCCTCGATCAACGGTTTTTAGAAAAGGGGCGCGATGTCCATTCTCGTCGACAAGAATACCAAGGTGCTGGTGCAGGGCCTGACCGGCAAGACCGGCACCTTCCATACCGAGCAGGCGCTGGCCTATCACGCCACCAAGATGGTTGGCGGCGTCCATCCGAAGAAGGGCGGCGAGACCTGGACCGGCGCGAAGGGAGAGACCCTGCCGATCTTCGCCACCGTCGCCGAGGGCAAGGAGAAGACCGGCGCCACCGCCTCCGTCATCTATGTGCCGCCGGCGGGCGCGGGCGAAGCGATCATCGAGGCGATCGAGGCCGAGATCCCGCTGATCGTCTGCATCACCGAGGGCATCCCGGTTATGGACATGGTCAAGGTCAAGGCGCGGCTCGACCGCTCCTCCTCGCGGCTGATCGGCCCGAACTGCCCGGGAGTTTTGACCCCCGACGAATGCAAGATCGGCATCATGCCCGGCAACATCTTCCGCAAGGGCTCGGTCGGCGTTGTTTCCCGCTCGGGAACGCTTACCTATGAAGCGGTCTTCCAGACCAGCAATGTCGGCCTCGGCCAGACCACTGCTGTCGGCATCGGCGGCGACCCGGTCAAGGGCACCGAGTTCATCGACGTGCTCGAGATGTTCCTCGCCGACGACGAGACCAAGTCGATCATCATGATCGGCGAGATCGGCGGCTCGGCCGAGGAAGACGCCGCGCAGTTCTTGAAGGACGAGGCAAAGCGCGGCCGCAAGAAACCGATGGCGGGCTTCATTGCCGGGCGCACGGCGCCCGCCGGCCGCACCATGGGCCATGCGGGCGCGGTGATCTCCGGCGGCAAGGGCGGCGCGGAAGACAAGATCGCGGCGATGGAATCGGCCGGCATCAAGGTTTCGCCGTCACCGGCGCGGCTCGGCACGACGCTGGTCGAGGCGATCAAAGGTTAAGGGCGTAGGGAGTAAGCGAATAGGGCAGCAGGGAAAGATCAGCGGCAAAAATGCCCTACTCCCCTACTGCCTTACTCCCCTACTCCCTTCCACAAAAGGAGACGGAGCCAGGCTCCGCAGACGAAAATGGCAAGACAAGATCAGGCCAACGACCAATTCTCGCTCACCTCGTTCCTTTATGGCGGCAATGCCGACTATATCGACGCGCTCTATGCCGCCTATGAGGACAACCCCGGCTCCGTCGATCCGGAATGGCAGGACTTCTTCGCCGCGCTGAAGGACGACGCGGGCGACGTGCGCAAGAACGCCAAGGGCGCTTCCTGGGCGAAGCCGTCCTGGCCGATGCAGGCCAATGGTGAGCTGGTTTCGGCGCTCGACGGCAATTGGGGCCTGGTCGAAAAGCACATCGAAAAGAAGGTGAAGGAAAAGGCGGTCGTCAACGGCGCGGCCCTTTCCGATGCGGACGTTCACCAGGCGACGCGCGATTCCGTGCGCGCCATCATGATGATCCGCGCCTTTCGCATGCGCGGCCACCTGCACGCCAATCTCGACCCGCTGGGCATCGCCAAGCCGCTCGAGGACTATAACGAGCTGTCGCCGGAGAATTACGGCTTCACCGAAGCCGACTACGACCGGCCGATCTTCCTCGACAATGTGCTGGGGCTCGAGTTCGGCACCATCCGGCAGATGCTGGATATCCTCACCCGCACCTATTGCTCGACGCTCGGCGTCGAGTTCATGCACATCTCCGACCCCGAGGAGAAGGCCTGGATCCAGGCGCGCATCGAGGGCGCCGACAAGGAGATCACCTTCACCGCCACCGGCAAGAAGGCGATCCTGTCGAAGCTGGTCGAGGCCGAAGGCTTCGAGCAATTTATCGACGTCAAGTACAAGGGCACCAAGCGCTTCGGCCTCGACGGCGGCGAATCGCTGATCCCGGCGCTGGAGCAGATCATCAAGCGCGGCGGCCAGCTCGGCCTGAAGGAGGCCGTGCTCGGCATGGCCCATCGCGGCCGTCTCAACGTGCTTTCGCAGGTCATGGCCAAGCCGCACCGCGCCATCTTCCACGAGTTCAAGGGCGGCTCGGCCGCTCCCGACGACGTCGAGGGCTCGGGCGACGTGAAGTACCATCTCGGCGCCTCCTCGGACCGCGAGTTCGACGGCAACAAAGTGCACCTGTCGCTGACGGCCAACCCCTCGCACCTGGAAATCGTCGACCCGGTCGTGATGGGCAAGGCGCGCGCCAAGCAGGACCAGCTCGCTGGCCGCGAGCGCGGCGAGATCGTGCCGCTGTCCGAGCGCGCCAAGGTAATGCCGCTGCTGCTGCATGGCGACGCGGCGTTTGCCGGCCAGGGCGTGATCGCGGAGATGTTCGGGCTCTCCGGCCTGCGCGGCCACCGCGTCGCCGGCACGCTGCACTTCATCATCAACAACCAGATCGGCTTCACCACCAATCCGCGCTTCTCGCGTTCCTCGCCCTATCCGTCGGATGTGGCGAAGATGATCGAAGCGCCGATCTTCCACGTCAACGGCGACGATCCGGAAGCGGTGGTGCATGCCGCGAAGGTGGCGACGGAATTCCGCATGAAGTTCCACAAACCGGTGGTGGTGGACATGTTCTGCTACCGCCGCTTCGGCCACAATGAAGGCGACGAGCCGTCCTTCACGCAGCCAATCATGTACCGCAACATCCGCAGCCATAAGACGGTTGTGCAGGTCTATGCCGATCGGCTGATCGCCGAGGGTCACATCACCCAGGCCGAGGTCGACAAGATGCGGGCCGACTGGCGCGCGCATCTGGAACAGGAGTGGGAAGTCGGCCAGTCCTACAAGCCGAACAAGGCCGACTGGCTTGACGGCGCCTGGTCCGGCCTGCGCACGGCCGACAACCAGGACGAACAGCGGCGCGGCAAGACCGCGGTGCCGGTCCGCACGCTGAAGGAAATCGGCAAGAAGCTGACCGAGGTGCCGAAGGATTTCGAGGCGCACAAGACGATCCTGCGCTTCCTCGAGAACCGCCGCCAGGCGATCGAATCCGGCGACGGCATCGACTGGTCGACCGCCGAGGCGCTGGCCTTCGGCGCCATCCTGCTCGACGGCAATCCGATCCGGCTCTCCGGCCAGGATTCGGAGCGCGGCACCTTCTCGCAGCGCCATTCCGTGCTCTACGACCAGCGTGACGAGACGCGCTACATTCCACTCAACAATCTGTCTGCGGCCCAGGCCGGCTACGAAGTCATCAACTCGATGCTCTCGGAAGAGGCGGTGCTCGGCTTCGAATATGGCTACAGCCTTGCCGAGCCCAAGGCGCTGACGCTTTGGGAAGCGCAGTTCGGCGATTTCGCCAACGGCGCCCAGGTGGTGTTCGACCAGTTCATCTCGTCCGGCGAGCGCAAGTGGCTGAGAATGTCGGGCCTCGTCTGCCTCCTGCCGCACGGCTATGAAGGCCAGGGGCCGGAGCATTCCTCGGCCCGCCTCGAACGCTTCCTGCAGCTCTGCGCCGAGGACAACATGCAGGTGGCGAACGTCACGACGCCGGCTAACTATTTCCACATCTTGCGCCGGCAACTGAAGCGCGACTTCCGCAAGCCGCTGATCCTGATGACGCCGAAGTCGCTGCTGCGCCACAAGCGGGCGGCGTCGACGCTGTCGGAGATGGCGGGCGAAAGCTCGTTCCACCGCCTGTTGTGGGACGATGCGCAGCTGTTGGCCGACCAGCCGATCAAGCTAGTGAAGGATTCCAAGATCCGCCGCGTCGTGCTCTGCTCCGGCAAGGTCTATTACGACCTCTATGAGGAGCGCGAGAAGCGCGGCATCATCGACATCTACCTGCTGCGCGTCGAGCAGCTCTACCCGTTCCCGGCCAAGGCGCTGATCACCGAGCTGTCGCGTTTCCGCAACGCCGAGATGGTGTGGTGCCAGGAGGAGCCCAAGAATATGGGCGCCTGGTCGTTCATCGATCCTTATCTCGAATGGGTGCTGGCGCATATCGATGCCAAGCATCAGCGGGTGCGCTATACCGGCCGGCCGGCCTCGGCCTCGCCGGCCACCGGGCTGATGTCGAAGCATCTCAGCCAGCTTTCCGCCCTGCTCGACGACGCGCTGGGCGAATAAGCAGACCCGGACCAAACTGACCTCAAGAAGACAAGAGAACGGACAGGCACAATGGCTACCGAAATCCGCGTCCCCACTCTCGGCGAATCCGTCACCGAGGCGACCGTCGGCAAGTGGTTCAAGAAGGTCGGCGACGCGATCGCCGCCGACGAACCGCTGGTCGAGCTCGAAACCGACAAGGTGACGGTGGAGGTGCCCGCCGCGGGCGCCGGGACGCTCTCCGAGATCACCGTCAAGGAAGGCGAGACGGTCAATGTCGGGGCGCTGCTCGGCTCGATTTCGGCCGGCGGCGCAGCCGCCGCTCCCGCCACCAAGCCGCAGGCGGTGGCGCAGGCCTCCAGTCCGGACGCCGCATCCACGACCAAGCAGGCCGCCGCCGAAACCGCCAAGATGGCCGGCGACGCCGGGCCGGTCGAGCCGCGCACCATGCCGCCGGCGCCGGCCGCGGCCAAACTGATCGCCGAGCACAATCTCTCGGTCGAGCAACTGACGGGCTCCGGCAAGCGCGGCCAAGTGCTGAAGGGCGACGTCCTCGATGCCATCGCCAAGGGCGCGCCATCGCAGCCGGCCGAGACGCCGAAAGCGGCTCCTGCTCCTGCTCCCGCACCGGTCGCGGCCCGCGCGCCGTCGACGGCCGACGATGCTTCGCGCGAGGAGCGCGTGCGCATGACCAAGCTGCGCCAGACGATCGCGCGCCGGCTCAAGGAGGCGCAGTCGACCGCCGCCATGCTCACCACCTTCAACGAGGTCGATATGAGCGCGGTGATGGCGCTGAGGGCCAAGTATAAGGACGTGTTCGAGAAGAAGCATGGCGTGAAGCTCGGCTTCATGGGCTTCTTCACCAAGGCCGTCACGCATGCGCTGAAGGAGATCCCGGCGGTCAATGCCGAGATCGACGGCGCCGACATCATCTACAAGAACTTTGCGCATGTCGGCGTCGCCGTCGGCACCGACAAGGGCCTGGTGGTCCCGGTCGTGCGCGATGCCGACCAGATCTCCATCGCCGAGATCGAGAAGGAGATCGGCCGGCTGGGCCTCGCCGCGCGCGACGGCAAGCTTTCGGTTGCCGACATGCAGGGCGGCACCTTTACGATCTCCAACGGCGGCGTCTATGGATCGCTGATGTCGACGCCGATCCTCAATGCGCCGCAGTCCGGCATCCTCGGCATGCACAAGATCCAGGAGCGGCCGGTGGTGGTCGGCGGCCAGATCGTCATCCGGCCGATGATGTATCTGGCGCTCAGCTACGACCACCGCATCGTCGACGGCAAGGAAGCGGTGACCTTCCTCGTCCGCGTCAAGGAAAGCCTGGAGGATCCCGAGCGGCTGGTGCTCGATCTCTGAGGTGGAGCATGAAGGCTCGCGGGCGGGGCGGCGAGTGAAGGCCCGTTGGCTCAGCACCGCGAGGCCGGTCGCGCTTGCCGCCGGTGCGGCTCTCGTAGCAGCCGATGCCCAGGCCGCCTGCCCGATCCAGCTTGCCGCCTATGGCGAGGCGAAAAGCGGCGCCGAGATCGATTTCAGCCCGACGGGTACCTCGGCGACGATCGCCAACACATTCCGCATGATACTCGACAACAATACCGTGCTCGACGGCATCGCCATGTGGACCGAGGGCTCCGCCGGGCGGCCGCACGGCTCGCTGATGTACAAATGCCCGACCGGCGACGTCACCGGCGAGGAGCTCGCCGCCTGCACGGTCTGGGAAGGCGTGATCTATAGCGCCGATGAGAAGGGCGTCGTGGGTCTGCTGCCGGCCGAGGGCGCGGATGCGCCGAAGAGCCTGATCTTTCCCGATCTCGGACCGTCGCTCGAAATGTCAGCCGCTTATGGTCCGGCGGGCTTCTCAAAAGTACCGTGGGACGTCTTTGCCCTGAAAGGCTGCCAGGAATGAATGCCGACAAGAAGACGCTGCTGGTCACCGGCGGCAGCCGCGGCATCGGCGCTGCCATATGCCGGCAGGCCAGTCGGGCAGGCTATGGGGTGGCGATCAACTATGTCTCCAACCGGGCCGCCGCCGAGGCGCTCGTCGCCGAGCTCGAAGCCGCGGGCGGCGAGGCCTTCGCGGTCAGGGGCGATGTCGGCAACGAGGCCGATGTGGTGGCGATGTTCGAGGCGGTGGACCGGGCCTTCGGCCGGCTCGACGCCTTCGTCAACAATGCCGGCATCGTCGACGTCAAGGCGCGTGTCGATGAGATGAGCGCCGAGCGGATCGAGCGTATGATGCGCATCAACGTCGTCGGCTCCTTCCTCTGCGCCCGCGAGGCCGTCAAGCGCATGTCGACCCGTCACGGCGGCAAGGGCGGCGCCATCGTCAATCTGTCCTCGGCGGCGGCACGACTGGGCTCGCCCGGCGAATATGTCGACTACGCCGCTTCCAAGGGCGCGATCGACACGCTGACCGTTGGTCTGGCGCGCGAGGTGGCGCTGGAAGGCATCCGCGTCAATGCCGTCAGTCCAGGCATCACCGAAACCGACATCCATGCCTCCGGCGGCCAGCCCGAGCGCGTGGCGCGGATGCAGGATCTGCTGCCGCTGAAGCGCGCGGGCACGGCCGACGAGGTCGCGAGCGCGGTTCTCTACCTTTTGTCGGACGCGGCCTCCTATATAACGGGCGCGATCCTGAATGTGAGCGGCGGCCGCTGAAGGCCAGACCAGAAGGACACCATCATGGCTTATGACGTCGTAATCATCGGATCGGGACCGGGCGGCTATGTCTGCGCCATCAAGGCGGCACAGCTCGGCCTGAAGACAGCGGTGGTCGAGAAGAACGCCACCTTCGGCGGCACCTGCCTCAATATCGGCTGCATCCCGTCGAAAGCCCTGCTCCACGCCTCCGAGATGTTCGCCGAAGCCGGTCATGCCTTCGATATGCTCGGCATCGAGGTCGGCGCGCCAAAACTCAATCTGAAGAAGATGCTGGCGCACAAGGATGCGACCGTGGCCTCCAACGTCAACGGCGTCGCTTTTCTCTTCAAGAAGAACAAGATCGACTCGTTCCGCGGCACCGGCAAGGTGATCGGCGCCGGCAAGGTGTCGGTCACCGGCGAGGGCGGCAAGGTCGAGGAGATCGAGACCAAGAACATCGTCATCGCCACCGGTTCCGACGTCGCCGGCATTCCGGGTGTCAAGGTCGACTTCGACGAGAAGGTGATCGTGTCCTCGACCGGCGCGCTGTCGCTGGCCAAGGTGCCGGGCAGTCTTGTGGTGGTCGGCGGCGGCGTCATCGGGCTCGAGCTCGGCTCGGTCTGGGCCAGGCTCGGCGCCAAGGTCACGGTTGTCGAGTTCCTCGACACCATCCTCGGCGGCATGGATGGCGAGGTCTCGAAGCAATTCCAGCGGCTGCTGTCCAAGCAGGGCTTCGAGTTCAAGCTCGGCGCCAAGGTCACCGGCGTCGCCAAATCCAAGAAGGGCGCCAGCGTGACGTTCGAGCCGGTCAAGGGCGGCGCGGCGGAAACGATCGAGGCCGATGTCGTGCTGGTCGCGACCGGACGCCGCCCCTATGCCGACAGCCTTGGATTGAAAGAAGCCGGCGTCGAGATGGACGAGCGCGGCCGGGTCAAGTCCGACGGGCATCTGAGGACCAACGTGCCCGGCATCTATGCCATCGGCGACGTCATTGCCGGGCCGATGCTGGCGCACAAGGCCGAGGACGAGGGCGTGGCGGTAGCCGAGACGATCGCCGGCCAGGCCGGTCATGTGAACTACGACGTTATCCCGAGCGTCGTCTACACCAGTCCCGAAATCGCCTCGGTCGGCAAGACCGAAGAGGAGCTGAAAAAGGCCGGCATCGACTACAAGGTCGGCAAGTTCCCTTTCAGCGCCAATGGCCGCGCGCGGGCCATGCTGCACACCGACGGCTTCGTGAAGATCCTCGCCGACAAGGCGAGCGACCGCGTGCTCGGCGTTCATATCGTCGGCTTCGGCGCCGGCGAGATGATCCACGAGGCGGCGGTGCTGATGGAGTTCGGCGGCTCCTCGGAAGACCTCGCCCGCACCTGCCATGCCCACCCGACCATGTCGGAGGCGGTCAAGGAAGCGGCGCTGGCCACGTTCTTCAAGCCGATCCATATTTAGGTGCTCGTCACGGCCGGCGCCGAACGCCCGAGGATGGCAAAGGTGTAGTTAAACAAAAACGGCCCGCCTTTCGGCGGGCCGTTCGTCGTGGAGCTATAGCCTGATCACGGAGACGGCGCAGGTGCCGGAGCCGGGGCAGGCGTCGGAGTGGGCGCGGGTGCCGGGGCTGGCGTCGGAGCTGGAGCAGGCGTTGCGGGCGCAGGTTCAGGCGTTGCAGGCGCCGGGGCCGGCGTCGTCGCGGCCGGCGGCTCGGAAGTCGCGGGGGCGTGCTCGCCACCGGTTCTGCCAAAAACATAATACGCAACAATGGCCAGGATAATGACAACTAGGGCGATCAGCCACCCGCTGCCGCCACCACCGCCCCTCGAGGGCGGCGTGCTCGACGGGGTGTAGGGGTCGTTAGGGTTCGCCATGAAACGTGTCCTCCTTGGAATGAAAGGCATCAAATAGCAGCCATCAACGCGCGGATCCCCTAATGGGTTTCACGCAGGCGGACGGAAAGCGCTGAAAAACCGGCATTTTCCGCTCCCCAGCCGCCAGACGACTCAGTTGACGGCGGTAACACTATACCCCGCTTTGCGGAAATCTTCGACCAGTCCGTCAGGGCCGGGCAGATGCAGCGCGCCGACCGCCATGAAGGCATTGCCCCTGGCCAGAATCGGCATGGCATGCGCGACCATGACCTTGTTGCGGCTGGTGATCATGGTCTGCTCAAAGGCGGCATAGCCGGCCTGGTCGTCCGCCGTGTCGGGCAGCACGGTGCGAAACAGCGGCCAGAACATGCCGACCTCGCCGCGTTGGTAGAGCACGATCATGGTTTCGTTGACGTCGTTCACCTTGTCGCCGAGCTTCAGCGTCTCGACCAACCCCTTCATGTGGTAGGCGAGCGGCAGCGAAGCCATGGCGCGCAGTTGGTCGACGGCGGTTTCCAACCCCTCGACGTCCTTGCCGGACGCTTTGGCGTCGGCGGCCAGCTTGACGTCCAGCACCGGCGCGCCGGCGCTCTGGCGCGCCACCTCGCAGGCCGGCAGCGCCACCATGGCCGACAGGATCCACGGCTTCATCTTGGCCACCGTCAGAGGCGGAATGCCGCGTGCATCGAGCCCCTTGTTCAGTACTGCCGCATCCTCGGGCGACAGCAGCGAGGACAGCGTCGTGTTGTCCGTGAACATCATCAGGCCAGGCTCGGCGGCCATGGCGGCCATCATCTTGGCCTTGTCGAGGGCGTCGGTGGTTTCGATGATGATGGTGTCGGCGCCTTCATAGGCTTTTTGGGCCGCGGCAGGCAGCGTGGTGACGCGCGCGTCCGTCATGTGCATGGTGCCGAAGAGATAGGACGGCTCCTCGCCTGGTTTCTCGAGCTTCCACAACAGCCCCCGGCCGTTTGGAACGGCGGCGGCTTCGGTCTCGACCTTCTTGAAGGCGGCGGGATCGCTCTTTGCAAGACCCGCCAGCAGGTCGCTGCCGCCGCAGGCGGGCGCTTCGGCATGCGCGCGGCCGGCCAGCAGCAGCACGAGCAGGAACGAAAGGAAAAACAGCAGGTTGAGCGCTGCGAGCAGCTTCAACGAGACGAGGGCCGCGCGGTCGGCGATGGCGATAACGCGTTTCATGGCAAGCTTCTTAAGGGCAAAAAGCGGCAAAACGATTAATCGAGAGCCGAAATTGTTGTCGACCGGCTCGGATTCCCGGCGGCAGCGTTAGACGGGTGGCCCGGCGCCGATGGAAGGCCGTGGCTGATCTGCCGCCAGTTTCGATGATCCCCGCGGTCGAGCGGCCCAACTGGTTGCTGGATCTGACGGGAGAGATTGCGCCGAAAACGCCGATCCCCTAGATCATGCGACCGTAAAGCGCCCGGCAGGGGACCCCGTGTGATCATCGACAACGCCGCCTTCGAGCGCTACCGGCGCTCGCCGAACGAGAAAACCACCCTGCTCCGGCTCCTGCTCGGAACGGCGATCGTCGTTCTCTTCTGGCTCGCCGTGACGCTGGTCGTGCTCGTCGCCGGCACCGCCGCCTTCATCGTCTTGCGCCTCCCGGGCCCGGCGACCGGACAGCCGATCCAGGATTTCCTTGCCTCTCCCGCCGGCATCCTCACCGCGCTGGCGTCCTTTGCCGGCATCTGGATCGGTCTTTGGGCCGCGATGCGTTTGGTTCATGGCGAGCCGCTCTCGGCGCTGATCGGCCCAGACCGCCGCATCTCGCGCGGCGGGTTTCTCAAAGGCCTGGTCGCGGTTCTGACAACCTCCTTGTTCTCCGAGGTGCTGCTTTATTGGCTGCAGCCGGAGATCGTCCGCGGATCGATCGCGTTCTCGTCCTGGCTGCTCTTGCTTCTCGCGATCGTGCCGCTCGCCTTTCTGCAGACCTCATCGGAGGAGGCTCTGTTCCGTGGCTATCTGCTGCGTGGCCTCGCCAGCCGCTTTGGCAGCCCGCTGATCTGGGCCGCGCTGCCGGGGCTTCTGTTCACCGCGTTGCATTGGAGCCCGGCCTCGACGCTTGCCATCAATGCCAGCGTGCTGGTCTCGATCGCCGCCTTCGCGCTGCTGCTGACGCTGCTGGTCTATGTGACCGGCAATCTCGGCGCTGCATTCGGCGCCCATCTCGGCAACAATCTGATCGGCTTCCTGCTGATCTCGCACCAGCAGAGCTACAATTCCTTCGCCCTGTTCAACGCCAAGCCGCTGGAAGGCCCCGGCTGGACCAATTGGGACGCCGTTCTCATCGCCGCGATCGGCATCGTAAGCACGCTGCTGACGATGCTCCTGCTTCTGCATCGCCGCTCCCCCCTGAAGGTCGGGCCGGACGAGCCATGATCCAAAAAAGCGGAAACCGGTTTCTTGATCAAACCGTGGTCAACCAGAAAACCGATGGGCTCGCCTGATGCGCATCACGCTGGTGGCGGAACGCACCATTCCCTGCAAAGGCTATGGCGGCACTGAGCGGCAGGTCGACTGGCTGGCAACAGAGCTTTCGCGTCTCGGCCACAAGGTGGTCCTGATCGCCGCTCGCGGCTCGAGCCATCCGCTGTGCGAAGTGCGGCAGGCCTCTTCGGCCGCTGAATGCCGCGCTGCGATCCCGGCCGACACCGACATCGTGCATTTCAATGGCTGGTACATCGAGATTTCGCGACCGGCGCTCTATACGATGCACGGCTTCGACCCGAAATTCACGCAAAACAGGCCAAACTGGAACTTCGTCAGCGCCAGCCATGCGCGCAACCATGGGCGGGAAACCTTCGTCCACAACGGCTTTCCGGTCGACGCCTATCGGCTGTCCGCCCGCAAGACGGGCAGGCTCCTGTTTCTGGCCGGCATCGCCCGCGCCGGCAAGAACCTCAACCGGGCTGTCGATCTCGCCCGTGCCTTCGATTTCCACCTCGATATCGCCGGCGGCTCGCGCTGGCAGCTCCTGCAGCGCACCAAGGTTCGACGCCAGGGTGTCTTCTTCAAGAGCCTCGGCCGCCGCTTCCGCTACCACGGCGTCGTCGACAGCGACGAGAAGCTGCGCCTGCTGGGAGAAGCCAGAGCTTTTCTCAACCCGATCGCCTGGGAAGAGCCGTTCGGCATGGCGCCGGTCGAAGCGATGCTCTGCGGCACGCCGGTGTTGACGACACGGCGCGGCGCGCTGCCCGAAATCGTCGACGGCGCCACCGGTCGCCTCTTCGACACCGATGCCGAGTTCGCCAAGGCCTTGGCCGACATCGCCGGCTTGTCCCCTGAGCAGTGCCGTGCATCCGCCGCCGCGCGATTTCCCATCGCCAAGACGGCAAACGGCTATCTCGATCTCTATACGCGCATCCTGGACGGCGAAAAGCTGCCCTGAACCCCCTTTGGGCGCGGTGTCTTGCTCTTCAAAACGACCCCAGCCTTGACTCCGCCGCCGATTTCCTGTCTAGACGCGCACGAATTCCGCGACGAGACCCTCTCCGCGAAAGCCGACCAGGACGCCGAAGCCTCTTTGAGGCGAGAGCTGTAAACCGATCCTGGAGGCCAACACCCGGCAGCGCGGTGCGCCCCCGGGTGCTTTTTGGCTTTGCGCTTTGGCTTGGCGACCCGGCGCGAACGCACTACCTCTCGGGTCGAATGAACCGAGATCGAAGGAAGCAAGATGTTTGAATCACTGCAGGAGCGCACAAGAGGCGTGGAGGGCCGCAGGCCCGACAGCGATCGGCATGAATCCAAGGCGCTCTCGCACGGCGGTCTGATCAATGTTTGAGTCCCTGCAAGAGCGCCTTGGCTCCATCCTGAACGGCCTGACCGGCCGCGGTGCGCTGTCGGAGGCGGACGTCTCTGCGGCGTTGCGCGAGGTGCGCCGGGCACTGCTTGAGGCCGATGTGGCGCTCGAGGTGGTTCGCTCTTTCACCGACAAGGTGCGCGAGAAGGCGGTCGGCGCCGCGGTGCTGAAGTCGATCAAGCCCGGACAGATGGTCGTCAAGATCGTCCATGACGAGCTGGTCGATATGCTCGGTGCCGAGGGCGTCGCTATCGACCTCAACGCGCCCGCGCCCGTCGTCGTCATGATGGTCGGCCTGCAGGGTTCCGGCAAGACAACGACCTCGGCCAAAATTGCCAAGCGGCTGACCGAGCGTCAGAACAAGAAAATCCTGATGGCCTCGCTCGACACGCGGCGTCCGGCCGCGCAGGAGCAGCTGCGCCAGCTTGGCGAGCAGACCAAGGTCGCCACGCTGCCGATCATCGCCGGCCAAAGCCCGGTCGATATCGCCAAGCGCGCCGTGCAGGCGGCAAAGCTCGGCGGCCACGACGTCGTCATCCTCGACACGGCCGGCCGCACGCATATCGACGAGCCGCTGATGGTCGAGATGGCCGACATCAAGAAGGTGTCGTCGCCGCACGAAATCCTGCTGGTCGCCGACTCACTGACCGGCCAGGACGCGGTCAACCTGGCGAAAAGCTTCGACGAGCGCGTCGGCATCACCGGCCTGGTGCTGACCCGCATGGACGGCGACGGCCGCGGCGGCGCCGCGCTTTCGATGCGCGCCGTCACCGGCAAGCCGATCAAGCTGATCGGCACCGGCGAAAAGATGGACGGGCTGGAGGAATTCCACCCCAAGCGCATCGCCGACCGCATCCTCGGCATGGGCGACATCGTCAGCCTAGTCGAGAAGGCCGCCGAGACCATCGACGCCGAGCAGGCGGCGGCGATGGCCAAGAAGATGCAGTCAGGCAAGTTCGACCTGAACGACCTTGCCGCGCAGCTTCAGCAGATGTCGAAAATGGGCGGCATGGGCGGCATCATGGGCATGATGCCCGGCATGGGCAAGATGAAGGACCAGCTCGCCGCGGCCGGCTTCGACGACAAGATGTTCCGCCGGCAGCTCGCCATCATCTCCTCGATGACCAAGGCCGAGCGCGCCAACCCCGATATCTTGAAGCACTCGCGCAAGAAGCGCATCGCCGCCGGCTCCGGCACCGACGCGGCCGAGATCAACAAGCTCTTGAAGATGCATCGCGGCATGGCCGACATGATGAAGGCGATGGGCGGCAAGGGCAAAGGCGGCGGCATGATGCGCGGCATGATGGGAGGCCTGGCTTCGAAGATGGGCCTTGGCGGCATGATGCCCGGCGGCGGCATGCCCGACCTTTCCAAGATGGACCCGAAGCAGCTGGAGGCCTTGCAGAAGCAGGCCCAGGCTGCCGGTCTCGGCAAAGGCCTGCCGGGTGGACTGCCCGGCGGACTTCCCGGCGGCGGGTTGCCGGGCCTGCCCGGCGGCATGAAACTGCCGAGCCTTCCCGGTCTCGGCGGCGGCGGGCTGCCTGGCCTTGGCAAGAAGAAGTGAGGGGGCGATGAACGAGGAGAAGGATATGGCCGAGGCACGCGCCGTTCTGGCGGGCTACCGCGCTTCGATCGACAACATCGACGCCGCCCTCATTCATATGCTGGCCGAGCGCTTCCGCTGCACCAAGGCGGTCGGCGTGCTGAAGGCCGAGCATGGCCTGCCGCCAGCCGACCCGGCGCGCGAGCAGCAGCAGATCGCCCGCCTGCGCCAACTGGCGAAGGATGCGCATCTCGATCCGGATTTTGCGGAGAAATTTCTGAACTTCGTCATCCGCGAAGTCATCCGGCATCACGAACAGATCGCCGCTAACAACGGCGTGACGAAAACCGGCTGAAGCTGGTGCATGTCGCCCAAACTGCGCAGCGGTCTTGGGATTATGACTTGCACAAGGCCAAAGCCGCAACCCAATCAACGAACTCAGAGCTTGTTAGGAGATAAAGAATGGCACTGAAGATCAGACTGGCCCGTGCGGGCTCGAAGAAGCGTCCCTATTACCACGTCGTCGTCGCCGACGCCCGTTCGCCGCGCGACGGCCGTTTCATCGAGGCGCTCGGCTCGTGGAACCCGCTGCTGCCGAAGGACGGCGAACGCGTGAAGGTCGATGCCGACCGCGTCAAGCACTGGCTCTCGCACGGCGCCCAGCCGACCGACCGCGTATTGCGCTTTCTCGACGAGGCCGGCATCGCCAAGCGTCCGGCCCGCTCGAACCCGAACAAGGCCCTGCCGGGCAAGAAGGCGCAGGAGCGCGCAGCCCTGCTGAAGAAGGCCCAGGAAGACGCCGCCGCTGCCGTTGCGGCCGCGTCCGCAGCACCCGCCGAGGCGGAAGCCGCGACCGCCGAGTAGTCTCGGCCCCCGGTCAAAACAGGTCAAAAGAACGGCGGGCCAACCCCGCCGTTCTTTTGGTCAGGCCTGTTGATACCTCAATATCCCGACGGGCAACGAGCAATATAAACGCGCCCGTAGCGGTCCCGATAACGGCACTTGCCGCTTTCGCTGGCACGGCCGATCAACGCGCCTGCCACGGCGCCGACAGCGCCACCGACCACTGCGCCCTCGACCGGGTCATTGGCGACGGCCGCTCCGACCGCAGCACCGCCCAAGCCGCCGATCGCCGCTCCTTTTTCCGTCTGCGAACAGGCGCCCAGCGCCACCGTCAGCACCAGAATGGTAATCGCTTTCTTCATTTCAGTTCCTCTCTCACGGGATCGCCGTCCTCGCCGCCAAGCTTTAACTCGCAAACGGCTAATTTGATCCCGAAGGGAACGAATATTGCTGTTTCGAAGGCAGGCGCGGGTTGCGCCAGCCGGCCTCGACAGCATTGAGAGTGCTGACGAATTAGCGTTCGGTAACGCAGCTTGGCAACCCGGCTTCGAAGCCTTGCGGTCGCCGCAGCCGGTGGAATCACCAGAACGAACCGGCTCAGCGGCTGAACGGGATCAGCGCGCGCACTCTGGGGTCGCGCAGATAGAGCCCGCCCCACAGGACAACAGCGAGATAGACGCCGAACAGCGTGTGCGAGAGCAGCGGGTTGCCGATGCGCACATGCGTGGAAATGGCGCCGCCCATATAGGCGGTGAGCAGGATGGCGCCGAGCACGGACGTGCGCGGCAGCGCATAAAGCACAGTCGAGATCAGGCCGACGATGCCGAGCAGCCGCGCGGTGTTTGGGTCCTCCGGCCAGCCGAGCTGCGCCATCGTCTCGGTGACGATCTGCAGCGGCGGCAGCTTGATGACGCCGTCGAAGATCATGAAAAGGATGACAATGGCGCTAAGCGCGCGCCCGGTCCACAGGGCGCCGTTCGAGACGGGAGCGGTTTCTGAAATGCTCATTGGTGTTCCCTCCTTGGCTGGAGCCTGGCTGTTTTGCCAGCTTCGAGCCAAGGACGGCGGGCAGGGCGGCGATCCGACAAGGGCCGGTGCGCTTTTTTCGAACGCATGATTGAGTGAGAATGCATGCCCGAAGGAGAGAGAATGACCGGCGAGACCAATCTCCAAAGCCTACTGGCGTCGATGACGCCGAAACTGCTCCCCGATGTCCATGTTTTCGCGACGCTGGCGCCGGGTGTGGCCGTGCCGCACGGTCTTGACCCGGTCATGCAGTTTCGCGAGCGGGAAGGTCTGACGCTGATCGTGACGGAGGACCAAGCGAAGCTAGCCGGCCTCGCCGGCACGTTCCGCTGCCGGATGATCACGCTCGACATCCATTCGTCGCTCGACGCCGTCGGCTTTCTGGCCGCGATCACGACGCGGCTCGCCGCTGCCGGCATGGGCGTCAATCCGGTCTCGGCCTTTTATCACGACCATCTGTTCGTCCCGGCGGAGCGGGCGGAAGAGGCGCTCGGCCTCCTGCGGCAACTGGCTGCGGAGAGCAGTGGCTAGCGCCTCAGCACATGGAAGCAGCGGGCATCGCTCGTCACACCTGGATATTCCGGCGCCACCCTCATCCTCCTGCCGCGACCTTTCCCGTGAACGGGGACAAGAGAGCTATCGGCGGAAGGGCGCCCGCGACGCGCGGCCCGTGAGCGAGAACCCAACGGCCGAAGGCCGAGCCCGCGACCGCGGGCCGCCGGTCGTCCGGCGCCCTCGCGGAGGGCCAGCCGCGAAGCGGCGGTGCCGCCCGTGAGCGAAATTAAGCCGCCTTCTTCTTCGGCTGGATCAGGCCCCGCTCCACCAACAGCTCGGCGATCTGGACGGCGTTGAGCGCCGCGCCCTTGCGCAGATTGTCGGAGACGACCCACATCGACAGGCCGTTATCGACGGTCGAATCCTCGCGGATGCGCGAGATGAAAGTGGCGTCCTCGCCGGCCGACTCGAGCGGCGTGATGTAGCCGCCATTCTCGCGTTTGTCCAAGACCTGGCAGCCGGGAGCCTCGCGCAGGATCTCGCGCGCCTCGTCGGCGGTGATCGGCTTCTCGAACTCGATGTTGACGGCTTCCGAGTGGCCGATGAACACCGGCACGCGCACGCAGGTCGCCGTCAGCTTGATCTTGGGATCGAGCATCTTCTTGGTCTCGGCGACCATCTTCCACTCTTCCTTGGTGAAGCCGTCGTCGAGGAAGACGTCGATATGCGGGATGACGTTGAAGGCGATGCGCTTGGTGAACTTCTTGACGTCGACCTGGTCGGCGACGAAGACCGCGCGGGTCTGCGTGAACAGCTCGTCCATGCCTTCCTTGCCGGCGCCGGAGACCGACTGGTAGGTGGCGACGACGACGCGCTTGATGGTGGCGACATCGTGCAGCGGCTTCAGCGCCACGACGAGCTGCGCCGTCGAGCAGTTCGGATTGGCGATGATGTTCTTGCGCGAGAAGAGTGCGACCGCGTCCGGATTCACTTCCGGCACGATCAGCGGCACGTCAGGGTCGTAGCGGAAGGCCGACGAATTATCGATGACGACGCAGCCCTGCTTGCCGATCTTGGGCGACCACTCCTTGGAGACGTTGCCGCCGGCCGACATGACGCAGATGTCGGTGTCGGAAAAATCGTAGGTGTCGAGCGCCTTGACCTTCAGCGTGCGGTCGCCGAAGGACACTTCGGTGCCCTGGCTGCGGCGCGAGGCCAATGCCACCACTTCGCTCGCCGGGAAGCCGCGCTCGTCCAGAATGTTGAGCATTTCGCGGCCCACATTGCCCGTGGCGCCGACTACCGCAACCTTGAAACTCATCGAAATCTCCTGTCCCTCTCCGCTTGGTTGTTGGAGAAAACCCGCCGGCCTCATGCGGGTTCTGTCCCCCGGGCCGAACCCGGGAGAGGGTGGTTAGGCCAAGGGAATCACACCGTTTTGGTGGTGGTTTTGGCCGTAGTTTTGCGAGAACGGACGGACGCGTCGAAACGCCCGGCCCAATGCTGTGCATCGTGGCTGGGGGCATCGAATGCCAGAAGAGCCAAATGGCCGCGCATTGAAGACGATCCCGTTCGCTGCCGGCTTTTACGCGCTTTGCGTAAAGAGTCAATTGG
>NZ_RZST01000759.1:0-210 GCF_003997575.1 Mesorhizobium sp. M1A.F.Ca.IN.022.07.1.1 | reverse complement strand
GCTATCACTCTTCAAGCTTGGGCCTGAACCGTCGCACGATCACGTCGAACACAATGTCTGATATCCACATGGCCGAGACGCCGATCAGAAACGCTGCAGCCAGAGTAGTTGTGTCGTCCTCGGTTCCTGGCAGCGGCAGGCCGTTGGCGCGGAAGTAGCTAACCACAGGAAGCGTCAGATATGCGGCCGCCAACGCGCCGCAGATCGGCG
>NZ_RZST01000758.1:0-245 GCF_003997575.1 Mesorhizobium sp. M1A.F.Ca.IN.022.07.1.1 | reverse complement strand
CTCCTTCCAGTTTCGGGTCGCGCCTTCCTAGCGGGCGCGGTCTTGATCATGTGTTGAATTGCTGGAGCAGTGCCAATGGTCGATGCAGGCGCTGCCCTGTCTTGCCTTCTCCCCTTGTGGGAGAAGGAAAAGCGACGCTCACTTGACCGGCAGGCCGGTCGCAGAGGCGATCTGGCTTGCGGCGTCGTCGAGCGCGGCCTTGGCATCGGGATAGCCGCCGGCAAGATACTTGGTCTGCACGGCCC
>NZ_RZST01000757.1:0-247 GCF_003997575.1 Mesorhizobium sp. M1A.F.Ca.IN.022.07.1.1 | reverse complement strand
GGGAAGCCCTCAACGACCCGGAAATCCTGAAGGAGGCGATTCCCGGCTGCCGGGGAAATCGGACACCTAGCGCCGGCCCGGCGAATTACTCGAACACGATGCTGGGCACTGCCGCCTCGGCGGCGCCCCGGTGGTCGCATCCAAGCCGGACGGCGCGGAGGCGAAGATCTATCGCGATATCGCCGCGAGGGTATGGGACAGGGTGCAAGAGGAACGCGGCGCCGCCGAGGCGGCAGTGCCCAGCATC
>NZ_RZST01000756.1:0-248 GCF_003997575.1 Mesorhizobium sp. M1A.F.Ca.IN.022.07.1.1 | reverse complement strand
GCGCCACCGGCGGGCGCTTGGACAGCGCATAGCCGGCGAGGACGAGCTGCAGCAGATAGATTGTCGTCTGCGCCAGCCCCGCCGCGATGATGAACCAGGACAGGATGGTGGCGGCAAGGACGATCTCCGCAAAGCCGAAAGTGCCGGCCGCGCCGGCGAGCGAATGCGCGAGCTTGGTCAGGTCGGAGCCGGGCAGCGCCTCGCGCGCCGCCTGCAGCTCAGCGAGCTGAGAGGCGCAGCGGGTGAGG
>NZ_RZST01000755.1:0-253 GCF_003997575.1 Mesorhizobium sp. M1A.F.Ca.IN.022.07.1.1 | reverse complement strand
AGGCCCTGATGCATGATCTTCTCGACTTTCTCGGCATCAAGGCCCCGGTGCTGATTGCAGGCCTTTCCGGTGGCATTTTGCGGGCGCTGTCACGCCACCGCTACAAGCTCCGGGAGATGTTCGCGTCGCCGATCTGCGGCGCGTTGGCGGCCGCATATCTGACGCTTCCTGTGGTTAGCTACTTCCGCGCCAACGGCCTGCCGCTGCCAGGAACCGAGGACGACACAACTACTCTGGCTGCAGCGTTTCTGAT
>NZ_RZST01000754.1:0-298 GCF_003997575.1 Mesorhizobium sp. M1A.F.Ca.IN.022.07.1.1 | reverse complement strand
TCGAGGATCGGAGAGTATCCGCGCATTGTCTACTTTGTCTTGGATTTTTTCGGCTGGGATGGTTTAGGCGCGGTAGCCTTTTTTCGTGCGCCCTTATCGGCGTCTTCAGCATCCGCTTCAGCGGGCGGCTGCTGGTCGCGCTCGCAGGCTGCACGACGGCCAGGGGCGGCTGACGCGAACATCTCCCGGAGCTTGTAGCGGTGGCGTGACAGCGCCCGCAAAATGCCACCGGAAAGGCCTGCAATCAGCACCGGGGCCTTGATGCCGAGAAAGTCGAGAAGATCATGCATCAGGGCCT
>NZ_RZST01000753.1:0-380 GCF_003997575.1 Mesorhizobium sp. M1A.F.Ca.IN.022.07.1.1 | reverse complement strand
CTTTTGCAAACTGGCTGTCGTCGCGGACCGGTGAAGCATGGCGGCTGCCGACCGACGCGGAGTGGGCCTATGCCGCCGGTGAGCGATTTCGGGGAGACATAGAGGCCGGCGAAGCCGATCCGGCGAACCCCGCGAAGCGGTGGCTCAAGCATTATCGCAACGAGGCCACGCTCGGTCGCAAACCGGATCCTGAGCCGCGGGCACGCGGCGCCTTCGGCCTCAACTCAAAGGGGGTTGCCGACATTGCCGGCAATATCTGGGAGTGGACATCGACATGCTACACCCACACTTCGATCTCGAGCGACGGCGCCAGCATCGGCAGTTCGGTCGACAATTGCGGCGTGCATGTTGTCGAAGGTTTCCATCGAACTTCATCCGCG
>NZ_RZST01000752.1:0-381 GCF_003997575.1 Mesorhizobium sp. M1A.F.Ca.IN.022.07.1.1 | reverse complement strand
ATGACGAGGTGCGCCAGGCCATCGGCCAGCGCTATCGCTACATCCTGATCGATGAGTTCCAGGACACCGACGGTATCCAGAACGAAATCCTGTTCTCGATCGCCGCGACCCAAGCGCGGCCAGGACAATGGGAGAAGTCGGAGCTACGGTCCGGAGCGCTCTTCCTCGTCGGCGATCCGAAACAGGCGATCTATCGCTTTCGCGGTGCCGACATCGAAGCCTACGAAGTCTGCCGCCAGCTGATCGACGGCCAGGATCATGGTGCTGTGCTTGAGATCACCGCTAATTTCCGATCGCTGCAACCGATCATCGAGCATGTCAACGCCTGCTTCGAGCCGGTCTTTGCCAAGCCCTCCCAGCCCCGATATGTCGCGCTCGCAC
>NZ_RZST01000751.1:0-403 GCF_003997575.1 Mesorhizobium sp. M1A.F.Ca.IN.022.07.1.1 | reverse complement strand
ACCATCTCTTTGACGCCGGGATGGCCGACGCCGATGCGCACCCGGCGATAGGCATTGCCGACATGCTGGTCGAGCGAGCGGATGCCGTTGTGGCCGCCGGAACCGCCGCCGGCCTTGACCCTGAGCTTGCCGGCGGCAAGGTCGATCTCGTCGTAGAAGACGGTGAGGGCGGCGGCATCGAGTTTGTAGAAGCGCAACGCCTCGCCGACCGACTGGCCGGATAAATTCATGAAGGTCTGCGGCTTGATTAAAAGGATCTTCTCGCCGCCCAGGGCGCCCTCGGCGATCAGGCCCTGGAACCTCTTCGACCAGGGCGAAAAGGAATGGCGGCGGGCTATCGCGTCCGCCGCCATGAAGCCGACATTGTGCCGGTTGTTCTGATATTTCGCGCCCGGATTGCCGA
>NZ_RZST01000750.1:0-405 GCF_003997575.1 Mesorhizobium sp. M1A.F.Ca.IN.022.07.1.1 | reverse complement strand
CAGTTGGTCTCGCCGCTGCCTGTCAGATGGTAGATACCAAAGGCGGCGAAATTCTTGTCGTCCCGCAGCCTCGCCGCCGCATGCAGGATGGCGTCGGCGATGTCGAGCGCCGAAGTCGGATTGCCCCATTGGTCGGCGACGACCGAAATCTCGTCGCGGTCGCTAGCCAGCCTGAGCATGGTCTTGACGAAATTCCTGCCGAACGGGCTGTAGACCCAGGCGGTGCGCAGGATGAGGTGGCGCGGGTTGGCGGCCGCCACGGCCTTTTCGCCGGCGAGTTTGGAGGCGCCGTAGACGCCGAGCGGGGCGGTCGCGTCGGTCTCGACATAGGCGCTGTCCTTGGCGCCGTCAAAGACATAGTCGGTCGACAAATGGATGACGGGGACGCCGAGGCCTGCTGCCGCC
>NZ_RZST01000074.1:0-19564 GCF_003997575.1 Mesorhizobium sp. M1A.F.Ca.IN.022.07.1.1 | reverse complement strand
GCGTTGGGCCATAGGCAGCCGGACCATTTTCAAAGGTCATGGCCGCGGATCGACCGGCGAAGTCGGTGGCCACCCCGCGGTTACGCGCTAGCTCGGCCCTGGTGGCATAGCTCCTGCCAGTTCTCACTTGGCACTGTTTCGACATGCAATAAATTTCAAGATACGAATTTTATCGCAGCGACGTTGACGGGGGATCGCAAATCCCATATGTCTGCTTGCGAGAGATTTCTGCAGATGAAATTTCTTGCAGCGAGCGATAGAACCCTATCGTTCTGGCTAGACAA
The DNA here is from genome assembly GCF_003997575.1 of Mesorhizobium sp. M1A.F.Ca.IN.022.07.1.1. NCBI lineage: Bacteria > Pseudomonadati > Pseudomonadota > Alphaproteobacteria > Hyphomicrobiales > Phyllobacteriaceae > Mesorhizobium > Mesorhizobium sp. M1A.F.Ca.IN.022.07.1.1. Next base: position 19,280 of record NZ_RZST01000074.1, on the reverse strand, counting down.
GCGGAGGAGAGATATGAAGAGGGTTGGATTGGCCAGCGCGCTGAGCGCGGCCACTATGGCAGTTGCGCTCATGGTTACGGGCGGCGCATCCGCACAAAGCAAATTCCAATGCAAGCCGGACGAAACCTATGTCATGAACGTCATGGTGTCTGCGCATCCCTATTGGGTCCCGGTCTACCAGGGTTTCAAGCAGGCGGCGCAGGCAATGGGCTGCAAGACAGTGTTTTCCGGCACGCCGGACTATGACATCACCAAACAGATCGCGTCGTTCGAGCAGAATCTGATCAAGAAGCCGGCCGGCGTGCTGCTCCACCCGATGCAGGCCGATCCGTTCATCGAGCCGATCAACAAGGCGATTGCCGATGGCACGACAGTGGTCACCTTCGCTGCCGACTCGCCGAAGTCGAAGCGCGTCTCGTACATCACGTCGGACAACGTGGCCGAGGCCAAGTTTGCAGCGGAAGAGATCGTGAAGCAGGTTGGCGACAGCGCCGAATATGCTGTGCTTGAGAATCCCGGCCAAAGCAACCACGACTTGCGCGTGACCGCTCTGATCGACTATTTCGCCAAGAAATACCCGAAGATGAAATTGGTCGGCCGGCAGGCTACCAACCAGGACGCCAACGCAGCCAACAAGGCCGTCGCTTCAATGCTGCAGGCGAACCCGAACCTGAAGGCGCTCTGGATTCCGGAGGCCGGCTCGGCCGAAGGCGCCGTTGCTGCCGTCCTGGAGGCGAAGGCGAAAGTGCTAATAATACACGCCGACATCACGCCGGCGACGCTGGAGCAGATCAAGGCCGGCAACATCCACATGGCGCTGAGCCCCAACCAGGTTATGCAGGGCTATCTGGGCTTCGTCGCGACATTCATGGCGGCTCACCCCGATCTGATCGATCCATTCAACGACTACAAGGCGTCAGGCTACAATCCGATGGGTATCCCATTCGCCGACAACGGCTTTGCCGTCATAACCAAGGAGAATGCGGACTCGTTCGACTTGAACAAGTACATGGAAGGTCGCGATCCAGCGTAAGATCACGTCCCCAGGCCCGCGTCACCTCCCAGGACGCGGGCCAACACTTCCTACCTTGTCGTGGACGCAATGGATAACTCCGTCATCCTCAAGATATCGAATCTAAGCAAGTCGTTCGGACCTGTCGCGGCGCTGCGAAGTGTCGATCTGGAGCTCCGCCGTGGTGAAGTCCACGCTATCGCCGGCGAGAACGGTGCCGGAAAATCGACCTTAATGAAGATCATCGACGGTATCCTACGTCCCGACAGCGGCGAGATTTTCATTGACGGCAAGCTGGTTTCGATCTCCTCGCCGACCGAGGCTCAGAAACTCGGCATCGGCTTCGTGCACCAGGAAATCGCGCTGTGCCCGGACATCTCGGTCGCCGAAAACATCTTCATGGGCGTGACAAACACCAGCAAGGCGCTGCTGATGAGGTACGCCGAGCTGAAGGCGCGCGCCTCGACCATTCTTAAGCAATTGGGCGACATCGACTCATCGGCGCTCGTGGGCGTGCTTTCGATCTCTCAACAGCAACTCGTCGAGATCGCCAAGGCACTGACGCTCGATTGCCGCATCCTGATCTTCGATGAGCCGACCGCCGCACTGACCGAACGCGAAGCCAAGATACTGTTCGAGATCATCCACAGACTGGCGGATAAGGGCATCGCCATCATCTACATTTCGCATCGAATGGCCGAGATTTTCGACAATTGCGACCGCGTCACCGTGCTGCGCGACGGCCAACACATCACTACGCGAGACATCAAGGAGACGACGCCAGAGCAGGTGGTGGCAGCGATGGTGGGGCGCATCATCGACAAGCTCTATCCGGAGAAGCAGCGTGATGACGAGAAGTCTCGGGAGATCATCCTTGAGGTGGCTAACCTCTCGGAAAAGACGCGCTTCCGCGACGTTTCCTTTCAACTTGCGAAAGGCGAAATCCTGGGTCTTGGCGGCCTGATTGGCGCGGGGCGGAGCGAAATCGTCAAGGGCATCTGTCGCCTCGAGGGCGATGTGACTGGCGCGGTGGCCTTGCATGGCCAGGCGCTCTCGCTGGTGAATTATGGCGACAGCATCGACGCCGGCATCGTCTATCTTTCGGAGGACCGCAAGGGGGACGGCCTGTTCCTCGACATGTCGATTGCCTCCAACATTTCGGCGCTGGCGGTCGAGCAGGTGGCGTCTCGGCTGGGGCTGATCGACGACGCATTTGAGACGCAGCGCGCGGAAGAGCTCGGACGCAGGCTGACGCTCAAATGCGGTCATGTCGGCCAGCCGGTTTCGGCGCTTTCCGGCGGCAATCAGCAGAAGGTGGCGATCGCCAAGATGCTGTCAGTCGAGCCGAAGGTTATCTTTCTCGACGAGCCGACGCGCGGCGTCGACGTCGGCGCAAAGGCGGAGATCCATCGCATCCTGCGCGACCTCGCGCGCGCCGGGGTCGGTGTCGTGGTGATCTCGTCGGAGCTTCCAGAACTGATAGGCATCTGCGATCGCGTGCTGGTGGTGCGGGAAGGCCGAATAACAGGTGAGGTCACCGGCGAAAAGATGACGGAGGAGAATATCATGTACCTGGCATCCATCGCCGACGAGCGGCCGCACGCGTCATGAGCGCCGAGAAATTTATGGCCACGACTACGAGCCCCCTGGAAGGTGAGACCGGCTCCGCCGCAAACGCGCTCGGCCGATTGCTCAAGATGCGAGAGACTGGCCTCATCCTCATCATCGCGGCCATGTTCGTGGTGATGTCCCTCGCGTCGCCCTATTTCCTGACTTGGGACAACATGCGGGCAATGGCGATGGCCTTCGCTGTCGAAGGCATCGTTGTCGTCGGCATGACAATCCTGCTCATCTCCGGTGGCATCGACCTGTCGGTCGGCTCGGTGACCGCGCTCGCGATGGTGATCGCTGGACTGCTCTTCCTCGAAGGCCTGGATCCCTGGACTGCTTCGCTGCTTGCCATCGCAGCGTGCACGGCAATTGGCGCGGTGATGGGCTTCTTCGTCACCAAGGTCGGCCTTCACCATTTCATCGTCTCGCTGGCGGTGATGGTCGTCGCGCGCGGGCTTTGCCTCTTGGGGACAGGCGGGCGACCGCTGGGCCTCTACACGCTGTCGCCGGAGTTCAAGTTCATCGGGCAGGGGTCCATAGGGCCGATGCCGGTCGTCATCGTTATATTCATCATATTCGTTGTGGCGTTCGACTTCATGCTGCGGCGCACGACTGTCTTCCGCAAGGTGTTCTACACGGGCAGCAACGAGAAGGCGGCAGCCTATTCCGGCATCCGCACCAGCAAGGTGATCTTCCTCACCACGACGCTGTGCGCGACCCTGAGCGGTGTTGCGGGGATCATCTACATGGCGCGCTTCGGCTCGGCCCAGCCGACTTTCGGCGTGGGCATGGAACTGAACGTCATTGCTGCCGCGGTCATCGGCGGCGCCAGCTTGAAGGGTGGCTCAGGCACGGTTCTCGGCTCGATCCTGGGGACAATACTGCTGTCTGTGGTTTCCAGTTCGCTCGCCCTGCTGGACGTCTCCGTATACTGGCAGGACATTATCCGGGGCTCGATCCTCCTGACCGCGGTGACGATCGACCATTACTTGAACAAGCGTCGCGGCTGATCGGGATCGGACTGGGACATGGCTGACGGCAGAGAAGAGTTCGAGACGATCCGGCAAATACACACGGTGCTGGTGCTGCATTTCATGGACGGCATGAAACAGAACGACATCGCGGCGGCGCTCAACCTGTCGCCGTCCAAGGTGAACCGACTGATCGCGCAGGGCCGCAAGCTGGGCATGGTGAAGATCGCCATCGAAAGCCCGTTCCAGTTGCTGGTCGATATTGAGAGGCAACTGGCGGAGTTCGCGGGGCTTGCGAATGCAGTGGTGACGCCGACTGTGATAGGCAGCCCCGACAGCACATTGCAGCAAGTCGGGCGCGCGGCAGCATACCAGTTGCTCGAAACATTGCGCGACGGCGATGTCATCGCCATTACTGGCGGCAAGGCGGTGAGCGCCGTGGTCGAGAACATCCAGGCCGAACGCACTTTCGACATAACAGTGGTTCCGCTGACTGGCGGCGTCCAGGGCAAGCACTACACGGACGTCAACCATCTGGCGACGCGCCTGTCCGAACGGCTTGGCGGCTCCACACTTCTGCTACACGCTCCGCTCTTCGCGGAGAGCCCGAAACAGCGCGACCTGCTTATGGACATGGCTTCGGTTCGGAAGGTTTTCGACGTCGCCCGAAATGCCGCCGTCGCGCTGGTTGGTATCGGCTCGATCCAGAATCCGGGGTCGAGCTACTACGATCTGCATCCGACCTCCAGCCCCGATCGCGAGACGCTGCTCGAGAGCGGCGCGGTGGGCGAATTTCTTGCGCATCTTATCCGTGAAGACGGGACGATCGCCGACTATCCGCCCAACTCGTGCCTCGTGGCGCTGAACCCTGATGATCTCGCGCGTTGTCGGGTGGTGATGGGCGTGGCCTCCGGCGTCGAAAAGGTGCGCCCGATCCGTGCGGCGCTGAACGGCGGATATGTAAAATCGCTCGTCGTTGACGAGGACACGGCCAATGCCGTTTTGAACAATACCGGGAGCATTCGTAATGTCGCATGAAGTTTTGACCCGGCAGATCGGCCGTTCCCGTATCGAGGCATCGGCGGTGGGGCTCGGCACCTGGGCGATCGGCGGGTGGATGTGGGGCGGGACCGACGAGCGCCAATCCATCGACGCGATCCGTGCCTCCATCGACGAGGGCGTATCGTTGATCGATACGGCGCCGGCATATGGTCAGGGCTTGTCGGAGGAGATCGTCGGCAAGGCGATCAAGGGTCGGCGCGACAAGGTTGTGCTCGCCACAAAATGCGGTCTGGTCTGGCACACGACAAGGGGCAATCATTTCTTCGACTACGACGGTTGTCCGGTACATCGTTATCTCGGCGGCGACTCGATTGCGTTTGAAGTCGAGCAGAGCCTGAAGCGGCTCGGCACCGACCACATCGACCACTACATCACCCATTGGCAGGACCCGACCACGCCCGTCGCGGAGACGATGGAGGCGTTGCAACGCCTCAAGACACAGGGCAAGATCCGCTCAATCGGCGCCAGCAACGTTACATTGACCGACGTCGAGGCCTACCTCGCGGCCGGCCAGCTGGACGCGGTCCAGCAGGAATACAGCATGGTCTGCCGCGACCTCGAAACCAAGCTCGCGCCTTACTGTATCGAGAACGAGGTCTCAATTTTGAGCTACTCGTCGCTGGCTCTTGGCCTGCTGTCGGGAAAGGTCGGTCCTGAACGCGTTTTCGAAGGCGACGACCAGCGCAGGAATAATCCACGGTTTTCCCGGGCCAATCGCGAAAAGGTCGCGCGGCTGATGCAGGAAATCCGGTCGATTGCCGCCGCGCACCAGGCAACCGAGGCGCAGATCGTGATCGCCTGGACTTTGCAGCAGCCGGGCATCACCTTCGCATTGTGCGGCGCGCGCAACCCGGAGCAAGCAAGGGAAAACGCCAAGGCCGGGCGAATCCATCTTTCCAGGGAACATATCAGCCGGATCAGCGAGGCAGCGAAACGCAATCTGACTGATCTCGACGCCTGAATATCGAAAGACAACCCGAAAAACGATCGGACCGCCTCCAGCAGTCAACGGCGAAGCTATGCCTGAACAAAGAGACGAAAATCTCGAGAAAATTCACCTCAACGGCGCTTTCGACGTCATCATTCTGGGTGGCGGCATCAACGGCATCGGCGTGTTCCGCGATCTGGCATTGCAGGGCCTGCGCATCCTGCTGGTCGAGCGCAGCGACTTCTGTTCGGGGTGCAGCGCGGCGCCTTCGCGCATGATCCATGGCGGACTTCGCTATCTAGAGAACGGCGAGTTTGAACTCGTGCGGGAATCACTGCGCGAGCGCGATGCCTTGCTGGTGAACGCGCCGCATATGGTGAGGCCGCTGCCGACGACCATCCCCATCCGCTCCGTCTTCTCAGGACTTATGAACGGCGCCGCCAACTTCCTGGGCGTTTCCGAGACGCCCTCAAGCCGCGGCGCGCTCGCAGTCAAGGCCGGTCTCGCCCTATACGACTGGACGACCCGACACCGCCGAATTCTCCCGCGACATGTCTTTCGCAACGCGCAGCAGACATTTGCCCAGTGGCCGGGCCTGGACCCGAAGCTGCGCTACTCGGCCACCTACTACGACGCCTGGATAAGCTACCCGGAGCGGCTCGGCGTCGAGCTTCTCCTCGATACCGCGCGTTTCGCCCCGGAAAGCGTTGCGCTGAACTACGCAGAACTGTCACGCGAAGGCTCAAACTTCGTGGTCACCGACACCGTCACTGAAGGGCGCTTCACCGTATCCGCCAAGGCTGTGGTCAATGCCACCGGTGCGTGGGTCGACGAAGCCGTCGCAAAACTTAGCGGAGACGTAGTTACCGATGACCGTCTCGTCGAAGGGACGAAGGGCTCTCACCTTATCCTCGATTGCGAGCCTCTTTACCGGGGGCTTGGCGGTCATATGATCTTCTTCGAAAACGACGACGGACGGGTCTGCATCGTATTTCCCTATCTCGGCAGGGTTCTTGCCGGTTCGACCGACATTCGGGTGAGACAGGCCGAGCGAGTGCGGTGTGAAGCTGATGAGCTGGAATACATTCTGGGCGCGGTCCGCGCCGTGTTTCCCGGTATCGACGTGAACTGCTCGCATGTCGTCTACACTTACAGCGGCATCCGTCCGCTGCCGAAGAGCGACCATGCCTTCACCGGACGAATTTCGCGCGGACATTTCGTACACCGGCTTGACGGCGAAGTGCCGCAATTCTGTATGATCGGCGGTAAGTGGACGACATTCCGGGCGTTTGCGGAGCAAACGGCCGATGCTGTGCTGGCCGAACTGGGAAAGCCACGCCTGAGATCGACCATCGCCATGCCGATCGGCGGCGGCAAGGGCTTTTCGGATGACGGCGAAAGTTTGATGGACGAGCTGGTTCGGGATTTTGCAATCGCCCGCTCGCGCGCTTCGCACCTGGTCGAAGCCTACGGTACAGGTGCGCGCGAGGTCGCAGCGTTTTGCAGAGGGCGCGACGACGATGTGAAGCTGGATGCAGCCACCGAAATCACGCAAGCGGAGATCGTCTTCCTGTGCAGACATGAGTTCGTGGTCGATCTTGCGGACCTGCTGCAGCGCCGTACCGGCCTCGCCATCCGAGGAAGCCTCTCGACAAACCTGGTTGGACGCGTGGCCGGCATTCTGGCAAAGGAGAGGCGCTGGGATGCAAGGCGCCGGCACTCCGAAATCGATGGTTTCCTCGACGCACTCGACCGGTATCACGGTGTCTCACGGGGGGCGCTCGACCAACGGACACATGACAGGAGTATCGCATGCGCGTGAGCAGCAAGGCCCGCATGAATCGCATGTTCACGAACGGCAGATGCCTCGATGTGGCGCTCGACCACGGCGTTTGCAACGAGCCAAGCTTTCTGGTCGGCCTTGAAGACATGCCGGGCGTCGTCGACGCGTTGATCCGTGCCAAGCCCGACGCCATACAGATGGCCTATGGACAGGCTGACCTGCTGCAATTGCGTCCGGAAAAAGACAAGCCGGCGCTCGTCATGCGTATCGATATGGGCAATCCGTACAATGCTCAACGCCATCGCGTCATGTGGTCGATGCTGCAGAATGCCGACGAACCGGTCATCGGCGCGCTGGAAATGGACGCGGCCTGCGTGGTGGTCAATCTCTTCATGTTGCCGGACGAGCCTGAGCTTTTCCGCCAGTGCGTCGAGAATATCAGCCGCGTGCGCGCCGCCTGCCACCGCTACGGCATGCCATTGATGATCGAACCGCTTGTTATGCTTCCCAACGACGTGCGCGGCGGCTACCAGGTCGATGGCGACGCCGAGAAGATCATCACTCTGGTGCGTCTGGCGTCGGAAATGGGCGCCGACATTATCAAGGCCGACCCGACCGAGAATCCAAACGATTTCCACAAAGTCGTCGAAACAGCGAGGGTTCCAGTGCTCGTGCGTGGTGGCGGCAGGGAGGATCTGAAGATCGTCCTGAGTAAGTCGGCGGCTATGCTGAAGGCCGGCGCGAAGGGGTTGGTCTACGGTCGCAACGTCTACCAGCATGCTAATCCGAAGGCAGTCGTTAGCGCTTTGATGGCGCTGATTCACAATGAGGCCAGCGGCGAAGAAGCCTGGGATATCTACAACCGTGGCTGATCAGGAACGTTACCTGCTCGGCCTCGATGCCGGCAACACAGTTATCAAAGCCGTGCTGTTCGACCTGGCAGGTCGGCAGATCGGCATGCATGCCATCGACGGCCGCTCTCATACGCCGCAACCCGGCCATGTGGAACGCGACCTTGATGAACTGTGGGCGAACGCCTGCGAGGCGATCCGCATTTGTCTCTCAGCAGCCGGGATCGATCCGTCGGCCATCGCGGCCGTAGGCTGCGCCGGCCATGGCAACGGCCTCTATCTGATAGACGACGCCGGCCGACCGCTGCTGGGGATCCAGTCGCTGGATACCCGCGCCGCCAATGTCGCGGCGTCGCTTAATGCGAGGGCGGGCGACGCGCTGCATGCGATCTGCCTGCAGAAGCCCTGGCCGTCGCAAACCCCGACTTTGCTGGCCTGGGTCAAGGCCAACCAGCCGCAGCTTTACTTCAGTGCGCGCACCGTAATGCTGTGCAAGGACTTAATCACCTTCCGACTTACCGGCGAAAGGGTGAGCGATGTTTCCGACATGTCGGGCGCCGGCTTCGTTCGGATGCCGGATGCCGAGTATGATGGTGAACTGCTGGCGCTCTACGGCCTGGAAGACGCCAGGGCAAAGCTGCCGCGTCTACTCGATCCGGCCGACATTGCCGGCGTAGTGACGACCGAAGCGGCGGCGCAGACCGGCTTGGCGGCGGGCACGCCGGTGATCGCAGGCTACTTTGACGTGGTATCGAGCGCCACGGGCGCCGGCGCAATCGGAGCAGGGGAGGCGTCGATCGTCGCCGGGACGTGGTCGATCAATCAGGTGTTCTCAACAGCACCTGTCGTCGATCGGAACGTCTTCATGGTTGCACGGTTTGGTCCGGGTCGCTTCGTCAACATCGAGGCCAGCGCAACTTCGGCGGCCAATCTCGAGTGGTACGTTAGGGAACTCGTCGAGCGCGGGCATCATCACGACGACCCGTTCGGACACTGCAACGAGCAGATCGGCAAGGTGACGCCGGCGACGGACGATCCGATTTTCCATCCGTTCCTCTATGGCTCGCGCCTGGGTTCCGATTTTCGCGCGGGCTTCTACGGGCTGACCGGGTGGCACCAGGAAGGGCATTTGCTGCGCGCGCTTTTCGAGGGGGTTATGTTCGAACACCGGCGGCACATCGAGGTGCTGACGAAAGCCGGCGTTACCTTTGACCGGGCCGTGCTCTCCGGCGGCGGATCGCGCAGCCCGCACTGGCCGCAGATGTTCGCGGATGGTCTCGGCGTGCCGATCACCGTGCCGGAAGCGCGCGAGACTGGCGCTCTGGGCGCTGCGATAGGAGCCGGCGTTGCGGCCGGCCTGTTTGCCGACTACGAGGCCGGCATCGCCGCCATGACGCGGCCGCGCACAGTGTACCGGCCGGACCCTCGGTTAAGGCTTCACTATGATCGGCGCTATCGTCTGTCCGGCGAGATTGCCAACGTCATGCGCCCGTTATGGAACGATCTGGTCTCTGGACAACGCCCGGCATGAGCCAACGCCTGGATATAGGATCCTTCGACTACGTCATAGTCGGCGCAGGCTCGTCCGGCTGCGTGCTCGCCAACCGGCTGAGCGCCGATCCGGCGAAACGCGTGCTGCTTCTGGAAGCTGGCGGATCGGACAACTATCCCTGGATCCACATCCCGGTCGGCTACCTCTATTGCATGGGCAATCCGCGGACCGACTGGGGCTATCGCACCACCGAAGAGCCTGGTCTGAATGGCCGCTCGCTTGCCTATCCACGCGGCAAGGTGATGGGCGGCTGCTCGTCGATCAACGGCATGATCTACATGCGGGGCCAGGCGGCCGACTACGACCACTGGCGCCAGCTCGGCAATCGCGGATGGGGCTGGGGCGATGTATTGCCGCTGTTCAAGAGGTCCGAGGACCATCAACGGCTGAACGGGGCCTTTCATGGCCAGGGCGGAGAGCTTCGCGTCGAGCGCCAGCGGCTCTCCTGGCCGATCCTCGACGCGGTCCGCGAGGCGGCCGAGGAACTCGGCGTGCCCAAAGTCGACGACTTCAACGCTGGTGACAATTTCGGCTCGTCCTATTTTGAGGTGAACCAGAAAGCCGGCTTCCGCTTCAACGCAGTGCGCGCCTTCATCCGTCCGATCCGCAACCGCAGGAACCTGACCATCCTGGCCCAGGCGCACGCTGAACGAATTGTGCTCTCTGGCCGCAAGGCGACAGGCCTGGAATTTCGACACAACGGGACGCCATCATCGGTCGAGGTTTCCGGTGAACTGATCCTGTCGGCCGGCGCCATCGGCACGCCGCAGATACTGCAGCTGTCCGGCATCGGGCCGGGTTCGCTGCTGCAAGGGCATGGCATCCAAGTGCAGCACGACCTGCCGGGCGTTGGCGAGAACCTGCAGGACCATTTGCAGATTCGCACGGCCTTCAAGATCGCCGACGCTCAGACACTGAACGAGCGGCAGGCAAGCCTGTGGGGCAAGGTGCGGATCGCGTTGGAATACGCATTTTGGCGATCAGGTCCGATGTCGATGGCGCCAAGCCAGCTCGGCATCTTCATGAAATCCGATCCGCGCTTCGAGACAGCCAATATCGAGTTCCATGTCCAGCCGCTTTCGCTGGAGGCATTCGGCCAGCCGCTGCACAGCTTCCCGGCGATCACGGTCTCGGTGTGCAACCTCAGGCCCGAATCGCGTGGGACGGTGCGGATCGTCTCGCCGCGCTCGGAGGACCATCCGGCGATCGCGCCGAACTACCTCTCGACGGATGGGGACCGCGAAGTCGCCGCTGCCTCGATCACGGCGGCGCGCCGGCTCATGGCCACGAAGCGGATGGCGCGATATCGACCGGAGGAGTTCAAGCCGGGCGTCCACATCCAGGCGCCTGAGGAACTCGCGCGCGCCGCCGGCGACATCGCCACGACGATCTTCCATCCCGTCGGCACCGCCAGGATGGGTGCGGACGATGCCGCCGTCGTAGATCCCGAATTGAAGGTGCGCGGCTTCGAAAGCCTGCGTATTGCCGACTGTTCCATCATGCCCACCATTGTGTCAGGCAATACGCACGCCCCTGCGCTAATGATCGCGGAAAAGGCGGCTGAGTTGCTTTTGAGGGTTCGCTAGTATCGCAGACGCCCTGTTGGGCAATTCCTATGGTGCGATTGTCCTGTGAGCGCAACGAGCGTTAGTCGACCCAGCGCTCCCGTCTGCATAAGACCGGAGCCAAGCTATGTCTCCCCTCGAAACCCATCGTGCCCTTCTGAATCATTCCTCCGCCATTACGGAGCGGGCAAGGGCCTTGCGTCTTGAATTCAGACAGAGCGTTGAGGATGCTCGCTCTCAATCGCAGGAACGCATAGCGCGTTCCCGTCATCTTCTGGCGACGACCAAGGTGCGCTCGTGGTGGCCCAAAAAAGTTCAAACTGAGACACGGATCATGCGGCTTGGTCTCGCGCGAGGGCACCTCAGGCTCGGCAGATGGCACCTTTGCCCTGCAGCGGGAGGGGATAGACAAACTACAACGCTTCGAACTGCCAGCCGCCAGGGCGGATTTAATATTTGGAAGCGACTTTAGGCATATCTAAACGGCCGTCGCTGCCAATAAGCGTAAGCGCCGGACTTTCTAGGTTGCCAGGTCTGTGGATGGTGGCAGATGCCGTGCTGAAGGGGCGGCGCTTATGTCGTTGTCGCGTAGCAGTCGCGTCTACGGGCCTGCTGATCTGGACATGCTCCAGCGGGTGTTTAACCGGTTGTACGATGAGCGACGCCTGGCCAAGAAGGATCGCGAACAGCGGGAACTCTGGCTAGGGAAGTTTTCCAAGCTTTTGGTGAGGCCACCACCGACGAAGCTGACCTACTGCGAGGGCTTTCGGCTCTCAAATGACGCAGCGAGGCGCGAAGGTATCAGCATAGGGACCAAAGTGTCGGTCTCTACGACTTCTGTCTGAATAGAACATCTCAACGGGCATGCGATCCTGCTTTCAGACGGCACCGGTCGACCTCGCATTCTATCCGTGCCGTCTGAAAGGCATGGAGCCCGCTCGTCCCCCTCTAACGAGGGGGCTCTTGCATGCGACGGATTTCGAGGAAGGACCTGAAGGTAGCGGCCAGATTTTCCTCAGCATGAGCGCGCGGGCTTTGAAATTTCTGAACCGATGGATGGCAGAACATCTGCCAAACGTGAGCACCGAAGACCCAGGGGCCATTGCCGATCTCGTCGTCGAACTCCTGGCTACTGCCGGGCGTCAGGGCATCGCGCCGCAAGAGATATACGAGGAGGTCGATAGCGTGTTTCACCTTCTGAAAGAAGCGATGCAGCGCCGTGGGGGCGGCTTGGCCGATTGACACGGCGAAGATGCCTGCGCAGGGACGTCCATCATTTTTAAATGACGGCGCGCTTCTGCCCTCGCCAGAAGACGAGCCAACCAAGTTTGGTGGCTTGTCGCCCACAGGCGGGCGCCTAGTTCAGGAGCGGAAAGCGTGAAAACCATGGCCGACAAAAAAATACTCAACGGCGGAAGCGGCTTTGAGATCGCCATGATGGCTGTCATCGTTGCGGCTGCGATGGGCCTCATCATAGTCGCAGCTACGGGAATGCAGTGAACGCCAGTTGCGCTCGCCCCCGACGCTCTTGACAACCGGCGATAGCACAGGCCAGTTTCGCCGCGTTTGAAGACCATAGGGGGAATTTTGTGAAGAAGACATACGAGAAGCCCACTCTCCGCAAGCGTGAACGTCTGGCTACGGTAGCGGCTGCCCCAATTTCGGGACCACCCGTCGAGCCGGCTTGAGTTCGCTGGTTTCGCATCAAAGCCCGTCGGCCCCGGTCGGCGGGCTTTTTGTTCCGCTGCAGTTCGGTTCCTGGTCGCAGCTCCCGGGAGACGGTCGAGCGCGCCCTGTCGGGTCGGTCCTGACGCAAAGAGCCCGCTCGCGGAGGAGGTGCGGCGGGCTCTTCTGCGGACTCGCTAAGTCAGTCTTGCGGCCAAGCCTGCCAGAACCTTAAAGGCGCCCGAGGCACGAGACTTGTAGGCATATTTGTAAACCGTGCGGTTTCCTTCATCGGTCACCCGCACCCAAAAGCGTTCATCTGTCCGTGCCGTGACGTCCTTGCCGGTGGCCTTTTTGGCGGCCTCCCAAGGAGTGTCTGCGCTGGCTACGCGATAGGATATCGGCATGTCGCCGACCATCTCTTCCACCCTGTAAAGCCTAACCGTCATCAGGCTCACTCCAACAAAGGAGCGTCCCAACTTGCACTCGATCAGCTTGTTCCCTCTCGGGCGCTCACCTTCTTTCGTTGGAAGGAGGAGCAATCGCGCCTGGAACGATGTCGGTGTTCTGAGCCACCTTTATCCGCCAGCCCGACGGTTCTTCCTTCACAACCAGAAGCAGAATGCCTTGCCGTGTTCCGGCGGGTGCGCCGTCCGGAGCTGATGCACCGGTTAGGATCCATGTGAAGTGCACCGAGGCAAGGCCGGGTGCTAATTCGACAACTGATGAGACAGCCCCCTCGAGCCGGCTGTTGCGAAACATGGTTTCATGAGTTGCGCGATGCGCCCTCGCGATTTCGGCGCCTATGCTGCTCCGCGGCGCCACGTGCTCCTGAGCGCCCTCGCGTTCACTCGTTGGACGGTAGCAACGCCGACCACCGATATGCCCAAGTCACCGGCTTCGCTTGACGGCGGGCCGGATGACTTGGCCGGTCATACGCCCAGCTCGCCCTGCCGGCCTCTGTGCAGGATGAGTTCCCCTTCGGTGCCGCGCAAACGGAGGCTGGCAGGGCCTTCATCGTGGTTCCCTGGCATCGCATGTCAAAGCCCGCGCGATTCCGCCGGATCAAGACACTCCCGAAACAGATGCCAGCAGATGTACCAAAGACCGGGCAGCATCTGTGTCGGGTATGCCCAGAATCGCGGACGCTGCTCATATGGTTCACCCTCGCCAGGCTCGTTCGTGAAACACCCAGTCCTTGGTTTTTCAGATGCTCCGCAAAAGCCGCAGCCTGGCTATGAAAAGGCGGGGTTTCATCCGCCCCGACCGAGATCTGGACTGTCACCGACGGATCGAAACGATGGTCGATCGGCGAAAACCGCTCAACCTCTTCATCGGTGATGGCTATTTCAGGAGCGAGGAACGACTCTTGCAACGGCCTTAAATCGTAGATGCCACCGAGCAGGAGCGCTCCTTTGAGACCCGATGGTCGGCTGTCGTCGTCGAAAAGCATCGTCGCGAGGTGCGCGCCGGCGGAATGGCCGCTGACGGTCAACTTGCCGGGGTCGCCGCCGTGGCTTTCGATGTGTTCATCCACCCACCGCTTGGCGCGGCGTATCTGGTCGACGATCGTGGCCATCCTCACCGCCGGCATCAGCGCATAGCCCATAATGACCGCGATCGCTCCTGCTTTGGTTACACATCCCGCGACGTAAGAATAGTCTGTCTTGGAGAACATGCGCCAGTAGCCGCCATGGATGAAGATATGCACCGGCAGTCGATCGCGTCTGCCTTCAGGGAAAAAGAGGTCCAGAGTTTCAGCGTGGCCGGCTCCATAAGCGACATCAGCGATCATGGGGATTTTCGCCCTGGTCTCCGCACTTCTGCGGCGGATCTCGGCGACGATGTCGTCGAACTCGGGGACGTGATCGAGCGTGCGGAATGGGTCTTTCGCCATCTCTCTCATCAGATCATCACGGCGAGTATTTCGCCTCCATGAACTCGGCTTGTAATGCTTCTGGCCGCCCTCGCGCCCAAGCCCGCTCTGCTTGACGCTTGCGGAGGGTCGGCAGGGTCGGACATCAGATCGCGATTGAGCGCGATCATAACGGGCTCGATCTTCGATGCCATGCGGGTGCCTTGCAAGACGCGTGCGTAGATATAGGCGGCAAGGCCATACTCGGCGCTGGAGATCGCGGTTGCGGAAAACGCGGCCAGAAAGGCACTGATGCTAACGCACCTTCGCTCGGGTGACCCGCCAGATGACATTACCAACATCGTCGGCGACGAGCAGCGCGCCGGCCCGATCGACAGCAACGCCGACCGGACGGCCCATCGCCTTGCCATCATGTCCGAGGAAGCCGGTGAGCACGTCCTTCGGCGGCCCGCTCGGTCTACCACCGCGGAACGGCACGAAGATCACCTTATAACCGCTGTGCACGCTTCTATTCCATGAGCCGTGCTGGCCAACGAAAGCGCCGTTGCCGTAGGCCGTGCCGAGCGACGCGCGTCTGGAGAAGGCAAGACCCAGAGAGGCGGTGTGGGAGCCGACCGCATAGTCGGGCTTGACTGCCTCCGCCACAAGATCAGGGCGCTGCGGCTTGACGCGTTCGTCGACGTTCTGCCCATAATAGCTGTAGGGCCAGCCATAGAAGGCGCCGTTGCGAACTGAAGTGATGTAATCAGGCACGAGATCGTCCCCAATCTCGTCACGCTCGTTTACGGCGACCCAAAGCTCGCCGGTTTCAGGATTCCAGGAGAGCCCGTTTGGGTTGCGCAGCCCGGACGCGAAAACCCGGGTGTTGCGGCTGGACCGATCCACCTCAAGGACGGCGGCGCGGTTTTTCTCCGCAGCGATGCCATTTTCTCCAGCGTTGCTGTTGGAGCCAACCGTGACATAAAGTTTGCGTCCGTCCGGACTTGCGATCACGTCCTTGGTCCAATGATGGTTGATGTCTCCGGCCGGCAAGTCGACGATCTTTTCCGGCGGCGCGGTTATTCGGGTCTGGCCGTTGGAGTAGGGGAAAGCGACGAGCGCGTCGGTGTTGGCAACATAGAGCTTGCCTTTGGAAAGCGTCATGCCGAAGGGCGAATTGAGGCCTTCCACGAAAATTCTGCGCACATCCGCAACGCCGTCGCCATTGGTGTCGCGCAGGAGCGTGATGCGGTTAGCGCTGATGGTCGCAGCGCCGGCCCGCTTCATGGCCTGGTTCATGACGAGCTTTCTGAGGCTGAAGCCAGCGTCATGCTTGGCAGGGGCATTGGTTTCGGCCACAAGCACGTCGCCGTTCGGGAGCACGTGCAGCCAGCGCGGATGGTCGAGGCCGGCGGCGAACGCCGTCACCCTCAGCCCCTTCGCCGGGGTTGGCATACCACCTTTCTGCCAGCCTGTTGCCTCCGCGATGTTGACGGTTGGGATCAGTGTGGGTGTCGGTTTCGGCAGGGTAGGGTTAGGGCCATAGCCGCTTACTGCCACCATTTTCTGAGCTGGGACGCTAGCGCAGCTGACTATGAGGACTCCCAATCCAGCTAGGATCAAGTTTTGCGGGAAGCCGGCATGCATCGAACGTCCCTCCGTTCGGATTCGCCTCGTGCTCTTGGTTAAACGCAAGTCAGCGGCTTGGTATTCCGATTAAGTCAAAACAGCAGCTCGTGATCCGTTGCCGATCCGCTTGAGAGCCAGGAGTTCGCGACGCTCTGCTCTCTGCCATAGATATGCCGCGAGGAGATTCCGGCAACGCCGGCGGCCCAAACTCGAGCGAACCAAGATAAGCCTGGTTGGATGACGCCTCGCCTGGTTGGCCTGTCGCAAGCCATACGTCGCCGGCATGATCTATCTCGCCCAGATCAGCCCGGCGCCTTCGTTGGGAAGGTGGCAAGCGTGGGCACACCGCAAGAGCCAAAAAAAGCAGAGAAGCCCAAGCGAGCGTTCAGCGGCTTCATGTTGTATCGATAAAACATCTCGTCTCGTTACGGGCCTTTGGTCCGTGTCGACTCTCCGACTCCTCAGCGCGATACTTGGGGCTCGTGCTTCCAGGAGGGTGCCATGCGAGAATTGCCGCCCAACGTCGATGCGGATGTCGTGATTGAAGTGGGCCGATACCTGGATGATCATGCGAAGACCACAGCAGTTTCCATATCAGACGCGATACGTGTCGTCAGACGTCGCGCACCCGCTACTCGGGCCAGCGAGCTATGGCTGGAAGAACTGATTGTAGAAAGCGCCGGCACCAGACAGTTGGCCGTCTTGCTTGACAATCGCTAGCACCGCGAAATCTCGCCCCAGCACCACCTATGCAATTGGCGATCCTGTGCTCGCCGCGAAGCTAGGCGCTGCCCTGCCGGTGACCAACGGTAGGCGAGGCCTAGATCCGAAAGTTGGTCACGCCCGGGCCGCTATGCCTTCCGCGCCAAGCGGGCCTAGAACTCGATAGCCCGATGCCGCCTTGCTCTTTGCCGGTTTGACGGCTCCCGACGGCCTCTCTGCAATCGATGCAGGGCCGTCGAGCTTTGGGTTGGCGCTCCGTTACTGAGGCGCCGTGAGGCTAACGGTCACGGCCGAAGCGGCCCGGTTGGGGATCGCAGAGCGTCTCAAAGACCACCTCTTGAAACGCAATTTGGCCCTCCCTAACTCATTTTTGCCGGATGCCGATATCGGGTCCTGGCACGGGAACAACGGTCCTATCAGGGATCGAGTTCGGTTCATGTCGCTCGCATGGAGGATATGTTCCGGCGTTTGCTCGAACTTCCCTCCTCGCGGTTGCGAGCTGGCTCCTGGCCGTCTCGTTCTCTGCCTGATCGCCGCCCGATTGCCTTCGATCCAGTTCGCTTCCGGTGCACGCGTGCTTCGCGCGTTGCGGCGTCTGGTCGTCAATCGAAGGAGGATACCCATGCTGTTATCGGATTTGGGCCGCGTCGGATTCGATCCGTTTCTGGAAGTGCGGCGCATGCAACAGGAAGTGAATCAGCGTCTGGCCGGCCTGACGGCCAGTGCCGCCCAGGAGTTTCCCCCGGTCAATCTTTGGGTCGGCAACGATAGCGTAGCGCTGACCGCCGAACTGCCTGGGATCGCGCCCGACGAGGTCGAACTTACGGTGCGCGACAATACACTAACATTGAAGGGCGAATGCGAATCTCGGGCGGAGGACGAGAAATCCGTCTGGCATCGTCGCGAGCGCCCCTTGGGAAGCTTCTCCCGGACGGTGCAACTGCCGTTCCGCGTCGATCCGGAACAGGTCGAGGCGCGTTTCGGCAACGGGGTGCTCGAGGTCGAACTGCATCGACCGGAGGCGGATCGGCCGAAGAAGATCCAGATCAAGGGATGAGAGGAGGGAACCATGGCTCAGGAACTAAAGACCACCGATCGCCAGGTCATCAGCCAGCCTGACGGCGGCGAACGGACCCGCTCGCGGTCCGTATTCGTGCCGCGCGCCGATATCTATGAGACGCAGGACAATGTCGTCCTTCTGGTCGACATGCCCGGCGTCGCCCCGGATGGAGTGGATATCACGCTTGAGAAACGGACACTGGCGATCCGCGGCTACGCGGCCGATCAACAGCATGAAAATTATCGTCAGGTCTATGCCGAATACAGCGCCGGCGATTATGAGCGCGTCTTCATGCTATCCGAGGACATCGACCGCGACGGCATCGAGGCGTCCCAGAAGAACGGCGTCCTGCGTCTGGTGCTGCCCAAGGCCGCGCCGGCCAAGGCCCGCAAAATCCAACTCAAGATGGCTTAGCCCTTGAGGCTAGAGAAGGTTGACGATGCGAATCAGAGACTAGAGGGATGGCGGTAATCGTTATCTCAGAATGATGAAGAGTACCCGCTAATGGTGTGGGCATTCGCGAAAAAGCGCAGTTAGCAGGTGCAAACGTCGAACCGCGGCTGCGCCCTCTCGCTATTCGACAACCTCTCGCTATTCGACAAAGTCGAGCGCGCAAGCGGGCGTGCGTTCAGAGCTGACGGCTGTCCGCCATCCTTCTTAGCCTCACGCGCTCAGTCGCTCGACCAGCTGCCGCTGGTCGTCATCGGTAGAGCCGCGCGGCGGGGCAGCCGTGTCGAGCCGGCGCAGCGCATCCATGATGTCGTCGAAGGAGACCGGCAGTTCGGTACCCGGCGGCTGCCGCAGCGCCGGCATGGATTCGACGGCGCAAGCGTCGGATGCCCACGACGAAAGGATCGCCCGCTTTTCCCATATGTCTAGTGAGCCGTCCTCCAGCACATCCTGCGGGTGCTGAAAATGGCTGGCCGGCGACAGCAGCCGGTCGAGCGAAAGGTCTGATATGTCGGGAGCAAGGGAAGGAATGATCGGCGAAAGCATCTGTCGGTCCATTTCTG
>NZ_RZST01000749.1:0-408 GCF_003997575.1 Mesorhizobium sp. M1A.F.Ca.IN.022.07.1.1 | reverse complement strand
CGTCGAGCCGGTTGCTCCGGTATCACCCGTGGCGCCAGTCGCACCTGTGGCGCCGGTTGCTCCGGTCGCACCTGTCGAGCCGGTCGCGCCTGTTGCTCCGGTATCGCCGGTAGCGCCTGTCGCTCCAGTTGCACCTGTCGAGCCGGTGGCGCCCGTTGCTCCGGTATCACCCGTGGCGCCGGTCGCGCCTGTGGCGCCGGTTGCTCCCGTCGCACCGGTGGCGCCTGTTGCTCCGGTATCGCCGGTGGCGCCAGTCGCGCCTGTTGCTCCGGTCGCGCCAGTCGCACCGGTAGCGCCAGTTGCACCGGTTGCCCCGGTATCGCCCGTGGCTCCGGTCGCACCTGTGGCGCCGGTTGCTCCGGTCGCGCCTGTCGAGCCCGTTGCTCCGGTAGCGCCCGTAGCGCCGGT
>NZ_RZST01000748.1:0-410 GCF_003997575.1 Mesorhizobium sp. M1A.F.Ca.IN.022.07.1.1 | reverse complement strand
GGCCGCATAGACGCGCCACAGCCCGTAGATCGTCGCCAGCACACCGGCAAAGAGTGGTCCTGAACGCCGCTCGCCGCTCTCGTAGCTTTCTCCGGTCAGGGCCAGCTTGGCGGCAAAGGCCCCGGAAAAGATGTAGGGCACGAGGATGGCCGCCGAGGCGATGTAGAAGAGTGCCTGGTAGGTGCTCTGCGCAAAGAGCGTGATCACCAGGAAGGCCTGGACAAGCAGATTGGTGATCAGCAGCGATGTCGAGGGCACGCCGCGCTCGCTTTCATGGCCGAAGAACTTGGGCATCGTCCCGTCTTTTCCGGCGACATGCGGAACCTCCGCAGCGAGCAGCGTCCAACTCAAGAAGGCGCCGACGACCGAGACCACGAGCGCGAGATTGATGAGGATCGCGCCCCAAGGCC
>NZ_RZST01000747.1:0-416 GCF_003997575.1 Mesorhizobium sp. M1A.F.Ca.IN.022.07.1.1 | reverse complement strand
GTGCTGGCCGGCGGCGGGTACGGCGTTTGGCTGAACAAGGATGCGTTCAGCTCCATACTCGGCTTGAAGGGCGGCAGCAGCCAGACCGTCTCGACCGAGCCTCTGGTCAAGCCTGCCGCCCCGACAAAGCCGACCGCCGAGACGGCGGCCGCGCCGCCGGCTGCGGGCAATAACGCGGCTGCAGCCAATGAGCCGGCCGAAACGGCGAAATTCACCCAGCGGCTGACGCCCGAGGGCAAGGAAGTAGATCCTGGTCCGGCCGGCGGCCAGAGCACCATCGGCGAGGGCGAATCCGTCGCCGCGCTGACCACGCCGCCGCCAGCCGCGCCTGGGATGACGCCGGCGCCCGCCGCCGGCACGCCGCCCGCCGCGCCAACTCCGGCCGCGACCCCGCCCGCCGCCGACACTCCGCAGGC
>NZ_RZST01000746.1:0-420 GCF_003997575.1 Mesorhizobium sp. M1A.F.Ca.IN.022.07.1.1 | reverse complement strand
AAAGGGTGAGGAATAAGGGAAGGGAGGGGGGGGGGGGAAAGAAGAAGAAGGAAGAAGAGAGGGAGGAAGGGAGAGGGGGAGAGGAGAGGGGGAGAAGAGAAAGAAAAGAGAAGGGGAGGAGAAGAGGAGAGGGAAAGGAGGAGGAAGGAGAGAGAAGAAGGAAGAGGGGGGGGGGGGAAGGAGAAGGAGAAAAAAGAGAGAGAAAAGAGAGAGAGAGGAGGAAGAGGAAGAGGGGGAGAAGAGAAAGAGAAGGGGGAGAAAAAGAAAGGAAGGAGAGAAAAGAAGGAAAAGGAGGAAAAGAGAGAAAGAAGAAGAGAAGGGAGAGGAAGGGAGGAAAGAGAGAAAGAAGAAAGAAGAGGAAGGGGAGGGAGGGAGGAGAAGGAATCAGCGAGAAGAAAGGGAACGTCATCAGCCTGAAAT
>NZ_RZST01000745.1:0-427 GCF_003997575.1 Mesorhizobium sp. M1A.F.Ca.IN.022.07.1.1 | reverse complement strand
CCAATTGACGAGATCGATCGTCTCCTCGCTTCCTAGGAAATGAAGCGACGTGCCGATATCGGCAGGCGCGATTGCCGCGCTTTGCACGAAGCTCGGCTCGGCGGCGTCAGGCTTGCTGGCGATCGACCAGTAGACGCCGCGGGTGGCGGCATAATCGGGCCGGGTCGCGTCATTGGGCAGGCCCTGGTCGTCGGCATCCTTCGCCGCCTGGAAGCGGGCGATGAGGTCGCGCCGCCTGAGCGAGCGCACCTGGTTGTCGGTGGTGTCGAGCACGCGCTTCAACTGCGAGAACCAGTTCCAGTAACCGGAGCTCGACGCCCGCCAGGGCGCGCCGGCGTCGCTGACCAACAGCCAGCGGCAGCGCTTCAGCGCCGGCTCGATGCCGTGATTGTCATAGACGCCGCCATCGGTGAGCACGGCGCGGCCG
>NZ_RZST01000744.1:0-427 GCF_003997575.1 Mesorhizobium sp. M1A.F.Ca.IN.022.07.1.1 | reverse complement strand
CCACGTCGAAGGTGTCGGTGTAGGTGGTGCCGGCGGCGAACTCGTTGTGCGCCGAGGAGGCCGTGTAGGTCCAGGCGCCGGCGGCATCGATGGCGAAGGTGCCGTAGGTCCCGACCGTGCCGGCCTGGGCGACGAAGGTCGCCGGGCTGTCGACATCCGAGATGGTCAGCTGGCCGCTGCTCGATATGTCGGCGGCCGCATCGGTCTCGGTCAGGTTCCTCACATCGGCCGACAGCACCGCGGCATCGTTGGTGCCGTCGATGTTGATGGTCACCGAGGTGTGGGTGCCGTCGGCGCTGACCACGTCGAAGGTGTCGGTGTAGGTGGTGCCGGCGGCGAACTCGTTGTGCGCCGAGGAGGCCGTGTAGGTCCAGGCGCCGGCGGCATCGATGGCGAAGGTGCCGTAGGTCCCGACCGTGCCGGCCTG
>NZ_RZST01000743.1:0-428 GCF_003997575.1 Mesorhizobium sp. M1A.F.Ca.IN.022.07.1.1 | reverse complement strand
GAGCTGGAGACGCGACCCGGCAGCAGGCTGGGCTCGGCGGCGGTGCGGAAGATGACGCGGGCGCCGGTCGAAGCCGTACGGGTGATTTCCGCCCACAGCGCGTTGAGCTGATCGTCGGTCATCCAGTCCTGTGCGTCGAGCAGGACGAAGCGGTCGACCGCGCCTGCATCCTTGCCGGCGAGAAACTCGATCAGATTGGCATGGTGGATGGCGACGCGGCCGACATTGCCGCGGATGGTCTCGTAATTCTGCCTTTCGAGATAGGCGGGCAGGGCGGCCTCGCCGGGGTTCGGATAGCGGCGGGCAAAGGCTTGCCAGGCGAAGTAGTTATTCTCCAGCGGAAAATCGCAAGCGAGTTTTTCCAGCCGGGCTTTCAGCACGCTGGCCATGGTGCCGTCGCCAGAAGTGATCAGCGAATCGTACTGCGC
>NZ_RZST01000742.1:0-433 GCF_003997575.1 Mesorhizobium sp. M1A.F.Ca.IN.022.07.1.1 | reverse complement strand
GACGCGAACATCTCCCGGAGCTTGTAGCGGTGGCGTGACAGCGCCCGCAAAATGCCACCGGAAAGGCCTGCAATCAGCACCGGGGCCTTGATGCCGAGAAAGTCGAGAAGATCATGCATCAGGGCCTCCAGCCGCACAAGGCGGCGCCTTTGCGGTTGTGAGCGAGGATCGCCCTAGCCTCTCCGTCAGACAGCGTGGCGACGGACGCGGCTGACAGGCGAATCGGCGAGGAGACAGAGCAGAACGTCAGTCCTTTGACCACGTGCCCAGCTCCTTTCTTGCCGCATCGGCAGGCAGTGCACCGACCGCCGATCTGCGGCGCGTTGGCGGCCGCATATCTGACGCTTCCTGTGGTTAGCTACTTCCGCGCCAACGGCCTGCCGCTGCCAGGAACCGAGGACGACACAACTACTCTGGCTGCAGCGTTTCTGAT
>NZ_RZST01000741.1:0-434 GCF_003997575.1 Mesorhizobium sp. M1A.F.Ca.IN.022.07.1.1 | reverse complement strand
GAAACCTGGGTGCTCGCTGACGCAATCGAGCCTGGGCTGGCCAGAAAATCCGCCGAAACAGGCAATCGCCCTGGAGAACGGGTGGCGCGAATGCGCGGCCACGTCGGCCGCTATCGCCAGCATGGTCGGGTCGATGGACGCGGCGTTGATCAGCCGCGGCTGTCCAAGCGTCAGCGTTCCGGTCTTGTCGAACAGCGCCGTGTCGATCGCAGCGAGTCGCTCCATCGCCGACCCGTCCTTGACCATCACGCCGTTCTCGAACAGCCGTCGGGCCGCGACCACCTGCACGATCGGGACCGCCAGACCGAGTGCACAGGGACAGGTGATGATGAGCACGGCAATGGCGATCGTCATCGCCAGATGCCAGTCGCCCGTCGCGGCCATCCAGCCAATGAACGTCATCAGGGCAGCCAGATGCACGACCGGCGCATAGA
>NZ_RZST01000740.1:0-443 GCF_003997575.1 Mesorhizobium sp. M1A.F.Ca.IN.022.07.1.1 | reverse complement strand
ATGGATGGGGAAGCGGGCGACAGGCCGGCGGCGATCACCCCGTCGATCAATTTTTCCGCCGCCTCCGGATTCGCCAGAAAGCCCCGGGTCTCGAGATATTGCTCGGCGCTTCGTTTCATGACGTCGTTGTCACCCGAGACGGCGGAACGCAGCGCTGGAAGCGTCTTGCTCCTTGCGAGGTCGCTCCATTCCAGCCAGCCTGCTTGCGCGCCTTCGACCAGGTTGAGCGCGGCCAGATTTTGCCCATCATCCAGGATCTGCCTGATCAGGACACGCTTCCTGCCGTTGTCCAAGCGCGACATGAGCTGGAGGACGAGAAGCGCCAGCCTGCCGCCGGCGGCGACAAGCAAATCCGCCAAACAGGCGACCGCCGCATCGCTGCCGGACACCGCGATCATTCGAACGAGAAAGAGATCGG
Source organism: Mesorhizobium sp. M1A.F.Ca.IN.022.07.1.1 (assembly GCF_003997575.1). NCBI lineage: Bacteria > Pseudomonadati > Pseudomonadota > Alphaproteobacteria > Hyphomicrobiales > Phyllobacteriaceae > Mesorhizobium > Mesorhizobium sp. M1A.F.Ca.IN.022.07.1.1. Next base: position 25 of record NZ_RZST01000740.1, on the reverse strand, counting down.
CACCCTCATCGACGCCGAACTGCCA